>NZ_JACRTE010000022.1 GCF_014385105.1 Qingrenia yutianensis
TATGATTTCAGTATCGCTCGATTCAGTATTATTCTTTTCAGTATCGTTAAAATCAGTATAGTTATTATTAGTATTATTTGAGTATGATTTCGGAACTTCTTGAATTTCGATTTTCATATCTCTTGAAGTATGATTTTCATACTTCTGCAAGTTTGAATTTAATACTTCTTGATTTTCTATATTCATACTTTCGGTATTTTGATTTTCATACCGCTTTTCTTTAGGATTATGTATAAAGTTTTTCACATAAATTATGTTCGGTCTGCCAAGCCCCTGTCGTTTGCGTTCAATAAGTCCGATACCGTTTTCAAGCTCGTCCAAAAGCTTTAATGCCTTTTGCTTTGCACAACCGAAATCACATAAAATATCATCAATAGTGTAGATGATATATACTCGATTTTCTTCATCAAACCAGCAATTCTTTACTGACAGGCTCATACGGTCAAGCATAAAGCTATACAGCACCTTTGCTTCAACAGAAATTCCGGAAAGCGTTTCATCGGTAAATAGGATTTTTGGAATACGGTAAAACGAAAACTGTTCCGCTTGACTTCCGTAAAAATATTCAAATTGTATTGACATAATTAAACACTCCTTTCTTTGCAATTTTGCGTATAAAAAAAGAACGCTCTATGTTAAAATAAAGCGTTCAAAAATCATATATATATATATAAAGAGCCGCAAACATTACATTTGCAGCTCTAATTAAGCGTTGTTACCTTTCAATGCACAAATTCTTGCACAAATTGGCGTAGTATTGGCGTAGTGTGGCGTAGTTTTTTAATCATTCAAAACCTGCAAACTCGCATAAACACTGCATTTCTTTGGTTACTTATTCTCCAACGGCTTCATTGTCGGGACGATTTAGGACATCGTTTCAATTCTTGCTATAACCCAACATAGTTCAAAATAAGTCGCAAATCAGATTTTTTCAAAATCCTACTTTACTTTATTTTCGATTAGTTTCGTGGGGGCTTTGTGTAAGAATTGATGTAAATGATGTAAATGCTTTTATCCACCAACTATGAAGTCCGTATCAATTTAATCTGTCAAACCGACACTTTATTATACTCATTTTTGAAGTAGGAGTCAAGACCTTCAAATTCGGACTTCCTCAGCTCCTTTGTTACATCGGTATAGATGTTGAGCGTAGTTGAAATATCCTTATGACCGAGCGTGTCCTGAATGACCTTAACATTTACCCCTGCTTCGCACATTCTTGTTGTGAAAGTATGCCTTAAAGAATGGCAGCTAAAATGCGGGAGCAATACTTCTGCATTTTCATCTTTCAACAACTGCTCATCGTTACAGTCACGAATAATACGGCGAATTGCTTTGTTGAGGGTTGCCTGATGTTGCGGCTGTCCGAAACGGTTGATGAAGATAAAATCGGTGTATCCGTCAACAGTCGCTTCACAATGAAGGTCAAGTAATTCCTGTCTTTCTTTTTCCATTAAAAATGCTTCTTTGACGAAACCGAGCATAGGCACTTTTCTTCTTCCTGCCGGGGTTTTGGTCGTATTAACATTGAAGTAACAGCCACGCTTACTGCCCTCGGTACGATGGTCATAGTAAACCAGCGTGTGGTTCACATCAATGATACCTTCTTCCAAATCAATATCGCACCATCTTAACCCTGTAACCTCTCCAACACGAAGTCCCGTACCAATCATAACCGCAAACACCGGATACCAATACTTTGATGTCGGAGAGTTTTTCAAATAGTCAAGAAACAACTCTTGCTCCGGCTTTGTTAAGGCTCTACGCTTCTCGGTCTGAAAACAATGGGACTGTTTCAACTCTTTGAGCACATTGTTTGACGGGTTATTCCTGATGTAGTCATCATCGACCGCCATATCCAAAATCTGATGGAGAACCGTATGAATATTATCAATGGTCGCCGGCTTCAGATGGCGTTCGTCTGCAAGGTAATTATAGAACCTCTTTATATCTGTTTTTCTCAGAGAAGATACAGTCTTTGAACCTATCTGATGACGGACAAAGGTCTCATACATATACTTATAGTTTTCAAAGGTGTTGTTTTTCAGACCTCGCTTCAAATCCTTCCAAAGCTCATAAATGTCATTGACCGTTGTGTATCGAGCTTCTGCCTTAATGCCATCGCTCTTGTCTTTTGCGATTTGTTCCTCTTTGTATCGCAGTTCATCAAGTGTCTTGGCATACACATAACGCCTTTTGTGGTTGGCGTCCGTCCAACTGAAATGGTATGTACCATCGGCTCTCTGTGATTCGCCTGTACGAAGCACTACTCTTGATTTGTCTTTTCTTTTTGTTCTTGGCATAACTTTTTCCTCCCTTAAATACTAAATTGCTTATCAAGATAATCAATAAATTTGTCTCGGATTACACAGACCTGAACACCGTTAGTGACAGCAAAGGGACAATCGCCCCTCATTATGATTTGCCTGATTTTTGTCCTGCCGATACCGGTGTACTCGGCTGCTTCCTCAACCGTTAAAACCTTCTTCTCCCAAAAGGGAGCATTTTCTTTTCGCTTTTCGAGTAAGACTCTGTAAGCTAAAACATCGTTGTCCATAAGCCCTCCTTCCTATATTGAGTACATTTTCTCAATGTACTCATCAAAAACTCGTCTCTTAATCATTCGTCTGTTTCCTACCCACAGAACAAACGGACATTTTTCTCGGCTTGTCATCTCATAGAGTTTGTCTCTGCCTATGCCTGTGTAAGCGGTCGCTTCATCAATCGTAAGGTAAGGCTTTACCCAAACCGGCACGGTTTCCACCTGATTACCTGAATTATTCAATTCAGTCTGCTTATTTCCCATAACACCACCTCCATCAGAGGGAATACTGCGATGACAGGTATTCCTCAAATTGTTTCCTTTTAATCAATCGCTTTGCCCCGTTCCAAAGAACGAAAGGACAATCTTCGCAATTCGATAGTTCTTTTATCTTTGATGTGCCAATGCCCGAATATTCCGAAGCTTCTTCAACCGTAAGGTTCATCTTCTTCCAAATTGGGACACTCGACATATTGGATTTAAGTTGTTTGTCAGACATACGCTGTAACCTCCTTGCCTTTGGTGATTACAGCATACTCAAAAGTCTGCGGTAAGCCAATTATGCGAATCGGCTCATCGCAGACTTGACTTTTTCCTTAAATCGAGTATTGCCTTTCGATAAACTCGTCAAAGACTTTCCTTTTAATCATTCTTCTGCTACCAATCCAAAGAACAAAAGGACAATCCTGACTTTCCGTCATTTCATAAAGCTTTCCCATTCCAATACCGGAATAAGCTGCCGCCTCCTCAATAGACAGGTTTGGTTTACACCAAAGAGGAATGTTGTAACGCTTCTTTTTTTCACTGCTATTTGACATTCCTGCACCCCTTTCCTTTGACCGAGGTGCGTTTGTCATAAACGATGTAATCCCAACCGCTGTTATTGCACTTATCGCAGTGGTCTTTGCTTTTCGCAAACGGGTCAAGACGCCTGACAACATAGTTTGGGTCGTGGATATAGTCGCTCAGACACTTGGGGCATAAGCAACGAACATCTCCGTTTCTGTCTGTGTTGTAAATCCATAAACCGAAAGTCTTTTTAAGAGCTGCGTTAATTTGCTTCCAAAGCCTTTCATCGTTTACCGAACCAATGTAGTCTGTCAGTTCATCCTTATTGACGGTCTGTATCTGTTCAAGAAGAACCATTGACGGCTTCTTCAGACCGAAGTCCTCACCCAAAATGATGTGTGAAGGAAGATACTTCTTTTTCATCACAGCTGTAACAGCCGCAACAATAATTGTCGGAGCGTTTGCATTAAAGTTGTCCGCCTGAATTACCATTACAGGTCTCTCTCCCGACTGGACAGACCCCTCCCTTTTTCCAAAATCGTAGTAGAATAAATCTCCACGCTGAATTTCTTTTCTCTGCATATATGTATAACCTCTCTGTTCATTTAGTCTTGAAAGTGCATTTCGTATCCGGAATTGAAATAACCCCTTCACTCATTTGGACAAAGGGGGTCAAAATGCACACCCAAAATCAGAGGTTTTCATAAAATTTCTTGAAATTTTTTCTTGCGGCGGCAATCGACTTATCTACAACGCTGTAATATACGCCTTCTTCCTTTGCGATTTTTCTTGAACTCATACCTAACAAAATCGCTTTAATCATTCTTTCTCTCTGAACGGGTTTCAGCATTTCCAATACCTTTCTGACTTTTGCAATTTCTAACTGTCGAAGCTGTTCCTTTTCTTCCTCAATCCGTTCTTCCTCCGCCTGCTCAAACGGGTCAACAAACGGAGTAATCAGTTCCCGGTGGAACTGTTCAGAGATGTCATCTTCATAGCCGTACACATCGATTGTTCTTTTTGCTCGCTTTTCGTACTTATCATTGTTTCTGTATGACTCGTCAATCACTTCGCCCTGAGCCATAGAAAGCAGAATGAACGGGGTGTACCGGCGGATAACATCAGGGTATTTAACCCACAATTCTTCTTCCGCCAGTTCTGTTACAATCGCCCATTTCTCCGTGCCGGTGTAACCGTGGTATTCATACCGCAGATTGATGAGTTTGCAGTCGTTCGCAAATAATAATTCCTGTTGTTCTAATGTAAGTTTTGTCATTGTCGTAATCTCCTTAAATTTGAATTTTTGAATTTGGTTGAAATCAAAAATTCGGAGATTACGGATACTTGGCGATATATGCCAGCCACTTATATGTCACGGTCTTGCTCCTTTCGGGAGCGACAAAAAAGCCGGACACCAAGAACATTAGGATATTTCTATCCCTTAATTCTCAGCGTCCGGCAATTTGATGACTCAGGAGCTTTCGCTCAAGGACTCGTGGCTCGGTACATCTGCCCGATATTTAATTGTTCGCTCTGTTATTACTTCTTGTTAATCTGTACTTGACCGTTCCCTTGCGTAGGGACAGGTCAACCTCTACTACTCTGTGGCAGTTCGGACATTTCAGTTCAATAACACCTGTTGTCATTGTTACCTTGTCGAAAATACGCCAGCCACAGTTTTTGCACCTTACGATTATCTTTTGTTCCAACGATTTCATAGCTCGCTCACCTCCGGATAAACCGTAACCAAATCAAAAGGATTATCAAGATACTCCTTTTTCAGTAGTCCGAGCTGTTTCATTCGTATGGCAAGTGCTTTTTTGGAACACCCTAAAAAATCGGCAAGTGCGTCAAACCTTTTATATACGCTCGGATAGTATATCTTGTTCAGGCATTCAATCTTTTCGCCGAGACTGAACAGATACATTCCTTGTTTTATGAGGTTTTCAGGAAGAAGAATAGCAGCTCCAAGCGTGTTTGCCTGCCATTCCTCCCAATCGGATATTGGCTTATTCCTCTCGGAATTTGCCTTGCAATAATGTACTCCGGCAGATTTCTGTGTTACACCGTAATCATGCGGGAACAACATCTTGAATATCTGATGGCTGCCCTCGTGCATTAAGGTAAAGTTCTTTCTGCCTTTCAGCTTGCTGTCAAAGTTCAAGTCCTTTTCCACAAGAACGGTTTTCCCGTCCAAAAAGAAAAAGGCTTCGTTATCATCATCTTCAAACACCTGAACACCCATTTCCGTAAATGAGGTCATTCCGAGAATACTACCGTCATAGGATAGGTGCTGGTATTCGACATTCAATCCGAGAACCTTCTCCAAGAGAAGCTCCGGGTCAATTCTGTATATTTGTGTGTTACGGACATCAGGAAGTGCCATATATGCCTGAACATACTTGTCGGCAATCGCTTCGATGTCAAATCTCGATAAATGTTTCAAGTTACAAAACCTCCTACCATTAGGATTTTGCTTCTACAAACCACTTTCCGTTTTCTTCGTCGAACAGAAATGTGGGCTTGCCGCAAATCTGTACCGTGTAGCGGATACCGGTTCCTCCGACTTTGGTGGAAGCCGCACGGCATTTCTGAATTACACGGTCTATCTCATATTTTTCATCATTCTCAAACTTGATGAAATTCGGACGAGCCGTCCCATCAGGTCTGTGTGTTACATTTACTTCAACATAAACTTTTCTTCTATCGGATTCCATTTCTATACCTCGTAATTTCTCAAAGTCAAAACCAATCTTCCCAAGTGCTTGTATCCGTCGATGTTCTTATCCGACACCCTGTACTTAGGTCGGTCATCTCCGGCAGTATTGATGTAACAGGAAAGCCTTCCTTTCTTAAAGCGTTTTTTCCGGTCAAAGAACAGGAACATTCCCTCATATATACCGTAGTCGGTAAAATGGTTTCCGCCGTCCGCACGGAAGATAACAATATCTTCGCTGCACCCCTGCAAAAAGCAGTCGGGTATCGTAACATAAGCCGTAACCTCTTTTTCGTCAATCACATTAAGCCCTCCTTAACCGACCATACCTGTCGGCATAGTGATTTCAGCTTTTTTCGGTGGTAGCCGCAGGTTCTGACACAGAACCCCATTCCTTATGCTGTCCTTTCCGAAACGCCGTCTGATTTCTTCAACACACTTTTCCATTCGCTCCAATTTGTCCTGCTTGGCGGCGTCCATAAACATATCTATTTGACGGGGCGTGTCTTGTGGAACAAGATTTATGGCTTGTACCGTCACAGAACGGATAGGGTTATTCCACCCATATCTTTTTTCAAACAACTGAAAAGCGGTCTTTGCAATAATCATCGGAGACTGTGTAGGAAGTGCAATCTTCGTCTGCCATTGCCTTGTATTGAGTGTGTTGTCTCTAATATGTATTGCGACACCTTCTGCACTCAGTCCGTGAACACGGAGCTTGTGTCCGATGTCTTGGGTTAACTCGAGAAACACGGGCCACACCTGCTCCGGTTTCTCTAAGTCTGCTACCGTTGTTATACCGTGTCCTACGCTTTTTATAGGAGAAACGAAGTCTTTCTTGGCAACAAGGGAAAGGTCGTTACCATTGGCATAGTTCCATAAAACTACTCCGTTCTTTCCTAATCTTCTGCGTAAGAACTCAGGGTCGGTATTCGCTAAATCCCCGATGGTACGAATACAATAGCTGTCAAGCACTCGCTGGGTTGCCCGTCCTACACCGAGCAGGTCAGCGGCAGGAAGTCCCCAAATCTTTTCTTTGAATGTGTCCTTTGGAATTACGGTTACTGCGTCCGGTTTCTTCATATCCGAGCCGAGCTTCGCAAATATCTTATTAAAGGAAACACCCACAGAAATCGTCAAGCCGAGTTCAAACTTCATAGTCTCACGAATTTCATTTGCCACCTTTTCCGGCGAACCGAAAAGGCTTTCTGTCCCGCTAATATCCAGCCAACACTCGTCCATACCATACGGTTCAACTTGGTCGGTATATCGCTCATAAACGCTTCTCGCAAGCTTTGAGTATTTGATATACTCCTCATAATGGGGCGGCACTACAACCAAGTCCTTGCACTTCTGTTTAGCCTGCCATACTGCGTCCCCGGTTTTCACATCAAAAGCCTTTGCTTTGTAGTTCTTTGCAAGCACGATACCGTGTCGTTCCTCCACAGAGCCGCAGACAGCAATCGGATATTTCTTCAATGCGGGGTCGAGCATACATTCGACGCTGGCATAGAAGTTATTCATATCACAATGAAGTATGCTTCGTAACATTTTTAGAACCCCCTTGACATTTTGGGTAGTTTGGTGTACACTATGTGTAGTTCAACTTCCCAATTCATATTATATACACTTCAACTGTACTTGTCAAGAGCAAATGGGTAGTTCAACTGTAAATATTCTTTTAAGGAGTGAAATCACAATGACATTCGGTGAAAAAGTCAAGGCTGAAAGAACAAAGCTTGGTATGAGTCAAGATGAGTTGGCAGCTAAAATCGGCGTAACCCGACGCATAATTGGTTCTTATGAAAATGATAAATCCCGTCCGAGAGGAATGGAAAGATATAAGAAGCTGGCAGAATCCTTAAATGTAAATGTGAATTATCTGCTGTCTGAGGACGACGCTTTCATCGCCGATGTAGAGGATAAGTACGGACGCAGAGGAGCAAGACAGGCTCAGGAGTTGCTTGCAGAAGTTACCGGTCTGTTTGCCGGCGGCGAAATGGCTGACGAGGATATGCGTGAAATGGTTGACGCCATTCAGGAAGCCTATCTTATTGCAAAGAAAAACAATAAAAAATACACCCCGAAGAAATACCGCAAAGACGAGTAATCCTCGAAGTGAACTAAGTCCAATATATGGGACATATAATAGTTTATAATTTATTATAGGGTTAATATCCGATATACTATAATATGGGAGGTGAGCCGGATTGGGGTATTACACTACGGCTGAGATTGTGAAAATCGTAAACAAGCTCATTGACCGCTGCGGTACTCGTGACCCATACAAGGTCGCAAAAGAGCTTGGTATCAATATAATCTACCGAAATTTTGACAAGCAGCGTGGAGCATATAAAGTTATTCTGAAGAACCGCTTTGTTTTTCTTAAAAACGGTATGCACCCGGTCGTGGAGCAGATAGTGCTATGGCACGAAATCGGACACGATGTTCTCCACAGGCAAGAAGCGGTTGCTGTCGGCGGGTTCAAAGAGTTCAACATCTTTGATATGAGAGAGAACCGTATGGAGTATGAAGCAAATATCTTCGCTTCTCAGGCTTCGCTCCCGGACGACACCATTTTGGAATACATTGAAAACGGCTATGACATTCAGCAGATTGCACGGGCAATGTGTTCTGACATAAACCTGATTGCTCTGAAAGTGGATACGCTGATTGCACAGGGCTATCAACTTCGCAAACAGGAACACCAAAACGATTTTCTTAAATACAATCACAAAATGTAAGACCGTCAAGTCTCGAATGTTGAGATTTGACGGTCTTTTCGTTATTTATTACATTTTTCTTTATAATCTTCGCCCCAACTCCACATAGCGTCGAGAATAGGTTTCAAGCTTTGTCCCAATTCTGTCAGAGAGTATTCTACTCTCGGCGGAACTTCAGCATACACTTTTCGATTAACGAGTCCGTTTTCTTCCATATCACGAAGCTGAGCAGTCAAAACCTTTTGAGAAACGCTGCCGATTGATTTTTTTAATTCACCGAAACGCTTTGTACCCGGCAGTAATGCTCATGTACGGTAAAGAAGCAAGCAACCGAAAACAATAGATAGACCGCCAGCACTACACTATTCCGAACCAAAGACCAAAAGATAAGCATTTTGAGAAAATCTAAACTTTTGGATTTTCCTACAATGCCGACTACGGCGGAATCCCTCCCACTCCTTATATATTTCTTTCTGTATACATTGAATTTGTATTTAGTAAAATGCAGACAACACCACGGATCGGCTTTTGGCTGGACAATTCCAACCAAACACCGCAGCAGACAGTAGAAACCATTCTGAACGCTAGGAAGCCGGTATGATTGTTACATATAAGGGGAAGAAAAATTTCTTTTAGATACTTGCTTTCCTAAAACTGATGTGATATAATAATTCTATTCCAGAAAAGGAGTAAAAAATATGCGGCAAGGTATTCTTAAATAAAACTATAATCAAATAGTGGGAACAAAGGATTATGATAGTCCCTTTTGTAGGGGCTTAGTTTTTTGTACCCAATTTAAGAATACTTTTGCCTTATCAATTTTGACATATCCCCAAAAACAGCACTCACAAACAGGTGTATGCTGTATATGTGTATGTCCGCAACTTATAATCCCCAGTGGTAAAAGTATTTTACTGCTGGGGATTTTTATGCCCTTTGGGGCTGTAAAGGGAGGACAATCACATGAAAATAATCAATATTGGAATTCTTGCCCATGTAGACGCTGGAAAGACGACCTTGACGGAGAGCCTGCTATATGCCAGCGGAGCCATTTCAGAACCGGGGAGCGTCGAAAAAGGGACAACGAGGACGGACACCATGTTTTTGGAGCGGCAGCGTGGGATTACCATTCAAGCGGCAGTCACTTCCTTCCAGTGGCACAGATGTAAAGTTAACATTGTGGATACGCCCGGCCACATGGATTTTTTGGCGGAGGTGTACCGCTCTTTGGCTGTTTTAGATGGGGCCATCTTGGTGATCTCCGCTAAAGATGGCGTGCAGGCCCAGACCCGTATTCTGTTCCATGCCCTGCGGAAAATGAACATTCCCACCGTTATCTTTATCAACAAGATCGACCAGGCTGGCGTTGATTTGCAGAGCGTGGTTCAGTCTGTTCGGGATAAGCTCTCCGCCGATATTATCATCAAGCAGACGGTGTCGCTGTCCCCGGAAATAGTCCTGGAGGAAAATACCGACATAGAAGCATGGGATGCGGTCATCGAAAATAACGATGAATTATTGGAAAAGTATATCGCAGGAGAACCAATCAGCCGGGAAAAACTTGCGCGGGAGGAACAGCAGCGGGTTCAAGACGCCTCCCTGTTCCCGGTCTATTATGGCAGCGCCAAAAATGGCCTTGGCATTCAACCGTTGATGGATGCGGTGACAGGGCTGTTCCAACCGATTGGGGAACAGGGGGGCGCCGCCCTATGCGGCAGCGTTTTCAAGGTTGAGTACACCGATTGCGGCCAGCGGCGTGTCTATCTACGGTTATACAGCGGAACGCTGCGCCTGCGGGATACGGTGGCCCTGGCCGGGAGAGAAAAGCTGAAAATCACAGAGATGCGTATTCCATCCAAAGGGGAAATTGTTCGGACAGACACCGCTTATCAGGGTGAAATTGTTATCCTTCCCAGCGACAGCGTGAGGTTAAACGATGTATTAGGGGACCAAACCCGGCTCCCTCGTAAAAGGTGGCGCGAGGACCCCCTCCCCATGCTGCGGACGACGATTGCGCCGAAAACGGCAGCGCAAAGAGAACGGCTGCTGGACGCTCTTACGCAACTTGCGGATACTGACCCGCTTTTGCGTTGCGAAGTGGATTCCATCACCCATGAGATCATTCTTTCTTTTTTGGGCCGGGTGCAGTTGGAGGTTGTTTCCGCTTTGCTGTCGGAAAAATACAAGCTTGAAACAGTGGTAAAGGAACCCACCGTCATTTATATGGAGCGGCCGCTCAAAGCAGCCAGCCACACCATCCATATCGAGGTGCCGCCCAACCCGTTTTGGGCATCCATCGGACTGTCTGTTACACCACTCCCGCTTGGCTCCGGTGTACAATACGAGAGCCGGGTTTCGCTGGGATACTTGAACCAGAGTTTTCAAAACGCTGTCAGGGATGGTATCCGTTACGGGCTGGAGCAGGGCTTGTTCGGCTGGAACGTAACGGACTGTAAGATTTGCTTTGAATACGGGCTTTATTACAGTCCGGTCAGCACGCCGGCGGACTTCCGCTCATTGGCCCCGATTGTATTGGAACAGGCATTGAAGGAATCAGGGACGCAACTGCTGGAACCTTATCTCTCCTTCACCCTCTATGCGCCCCGGGAATATCTTTCCAGGGCTTATCATGATGCACCGAAATACTGTGCCACCATCGAAACGGTCCAGGTAAAAAAGGATGAAGTTGTCTTTACTGGCGAGATTCCCGCCCGCTGTATACAGGCATACCGTACTGATCTGGCCTTTTACACCAACGGGCAGAGCGTATGCCTTACAGAACTGAAAGGGTATCAGGCCGCTGTCGGCAAGCCAGTCATCCAGCCCCGCCGTCCAAACAGCCGCCTGGACAAGGTGCGCTATATGTTTCAGAAGATAATGTAACGTCTTGCGCAATGCAAGCGTTCATTGCTGGCTATTGCGAAATATCATTGATAAAATCAGTATCAGAGAGGAGAAACTATTTTGAACCAGGAACAGACGAATATTACAACAGGAAAGCAAATACGTCATCTGCGAACACAATTGGGAATGACACAGGAAGAACTAGCCGGGGAATTGAATGTTACCCGGCAGGCACTATCGAATTGGGAGAGAGATGTTAATGAACCCGATTTAAATATGTTGAAAAAAATTTGCTTTCTTTTTGGAGTCAACATGGACGATTTTGCGAAGGAGGTAATAACAAAGATGGAAACATATGAAAAAAAGGAGAAACGACAATTTAATAAGTACGATATGGCAATTGGACTTTTTTATGGTGTTGGTATATTTCTTGGCATTGGTATTTTCTTTGTTGGCGGTTTTATGACAATGTCAGGTGCAGGGTGGGGAGCATCACTATTTGGCGGTGGCTGTTTTTCTCTTGTATTTGGCTTGATATGCCATGCAGTTATTACATTGAGAAGAAATGAAAAACGAGAATTATGACGATAACGAAAACTCGATGACAGCGGAAGAATTTCTTGATTTTATGCGGAAGAACAGAAGGACTGTCCCCAATGAAAAGCGTATAGCTAATAAAGATAAATTTATATGGGCAGTCAGTGAGTTATCGGAAACCTATGAAATTGACGCAGATTTGATAGAGGACGATGACGGATATACCGCATCTCTCTATATGAACTATGCTTCATATAACGGATATATAAAGAAACTGCTTGGACTTATTTTTATCTTGTCCGATGACTTTTCTGTGTTCGAAGCGAAAGATAATAGAGACAGCGATTTGTTGATGTGTTTTACTTATCACACGCACAATGTCTATCTGAAAGATAGAGAAATAACAGATTTTGAATAATGTACTTGATGGCTACTCGAACGAGCAGCCATCTTTTTTTAATATGCCGGAATACCGTATCCGTAGATAACAGAACTTCCAACCGGGTATGTTTTGGTTCTGCAAGTATCGCCTGAGTTGCCCTCAACGGTATAGACTGTACCGTTCTCGCATTTCTGAACAATACCGGTGTGGTCTGTTACACCGTCGCCCTCCCAATCAAAGAAGATGATTGTACCAGGCGAAGGCTCATACGAACCGTCTGCCCATTGTCCTCGGTCTCTGAACCATTGTACGCCGTTTACACAACCGGCATACTTCGGGATAATACCGGCGTCGATATATCCGCACTCGTTGGCACACCAAGAAACGAAGCAGGCACACCATTCTACACGGGAGTCAAATCCGTACCAAGACCAGTAAGGCTGACCGCCTACATTACCTACCTGAGACAAGGCAACCGTTACGATTTGGTCGTCGCTGTATCCGATACCGTAAAGCACCTGTGACCATAGCTGATTGTTTTCGTCCTGCAATAGCTCGGCAAGATAATCTTTCTGCTCTTGATTAAAGCCATACATAGCCGCCATTTCATCAACAGTCTTGTGCGTTACCGTGATATACAGAAATGTTTCGGTTACTGTGGTTTCGGTCTGTACGATATTGCCGTGTCCGTCGTCGCTTTCTTCGATTTCGGTATGGGTTTTCGTTTCCGTTCGGGAAGAAATGTCGTTCATTTCCCAAAAAATATCCGACAGTAGCTGCTTCTTGGTTTCATCAACCGTAGCAACTTCCATCGGATTGTCGGGGTCGGTATTCACTTTAACAGAATAGACCGCAAGAACCTCTTTCCACACAGCTCGGCTGCCGCTCATTTCAAGGACATCATAGCTTACGGAGTTCTTTTCCTGCTCCAACCGGTCATCATATTCCTGATTGATTTCCTGAACGACTGTCTGCATTGACATTCCCGTGCCGGAATCCTCTCCTGAAAAGAAGATACCAAACACTGAACCCGCAATCAGAGCAACAAGGCATAGAACAATAATAACAACCACCGCAACCCAACCGCCGGCAGCGATAGCGGCAATAATACCTTTTACCGCCGCTATGATTGCTTTGACTGCGGCAACGGTGGCTTTGGCTGCGGCTTTAATCGTAGCGGCTGTTGCTTTGGCGGTGGCTTTTGCCGCCTGTGCCGCTTTCTGCGAAGCCTTAACTGTCGCCTGAGCTGTTTTCTGTGCCGCTTTTGCCGCTTGCTGACTGGTTTTTATCGCTGTCTTTGCAGTCTGTTCAGCCGTCTTAACTGATTTCTGTGCAGTTTTCGTTGCTTCTTTCCCGGCAAACTTAATGGTTTTCTTTCCGGAGGAAGTAGCCGACTGCTTAATGGTCTTTTCCGCCTTATCGACAGTCTTAATCGCAGAGCTTGTGTTTTGCGAAGCCTGTTTTCTCAAAGACTGCTCGGCTCGCTGCTGCTTGAAACGCTGAATACCGTCCTTTGCGGTGCGGATATTCTCTTTTGTGGTTTCAAGTCCCTTTCGTCCCGCCTTGTCAAACGCATAGGCACCATCGTGAACCACCTCGTCAATACCGCTTTCCAGCTTATCGTAAGCGTATTCCTCGGCTGAACTGCTGTTAGCATTTACCGACCGCTCCGCCTTTTCTTTGGTTGCGATATACGCCTGCTTCATTCGTTGGGTTGCAACGGCAGCCTTATCTATGGTTCGTATCGTACCTTTTGCATTGTCTTTCGTTTTAATATCAGCCATACAATCCCTCCTTCCTATGCAGGCTGAACCACCCGTTGCGTTATTCGTTAATGAGCTTCGCCACTACAACAAGTCTGCCGTTTGTCCGGGAATACTCACAGGTGGAAAGGGTCAGGAGCTTGTCGCCGTATTCGGCGGTTACGCTCGTATCGTAAAGCGACAGTTCCTTGCACCTCTCAACATAGGCTGTGAAATCATCGGCGGTCTCAGCATTGACGAACTGATAATATTTGAAGCTGTCGGGACTATCCGTATATACTACGGTTTTGAACACGGCAATTACTTCATAGGTCTGTCTGTCGGTCAGCGTATCAAAGGATACTGTTTTGTGCTTTTCCCAAAAGCTCTTGTCCTTGAATTTCATAAGACCGGCGAACATAGAGCCGTCGTTCATATGATGACCGTAGATGATGATATTGTCGCTTGGTAGCTCCATATCGCAGTTTTCCTGAACATAAGGACAGCCGTAGTCGGTGTATGCCTTATCAAAGCCGTGCTTCAGATAGAAGTTCGGGTTGTCCTTTGACTGCATAACGGGATAATTGATTTTTGTGTCCTCAACCTTAATCCAGCCGACCATATCGTTGTTTTGCAGATAAAGCTCCTGATACTCCGGGATAAAGGTCTTTTCTTCGGAGTAGTTCATCGGCTCTTTGGTTTCTTCAGGCTCGGTCTCCACCACCTCAATCAGATTGTCGTACATTTCCGCCTGCTTTGCAGAGTCGTAATAGTGCTTGATGAGAAAACCTGAACTGACGGCAAATACAATGCTGAAAGCACAGATTATGGCAATATAGATTTTGTTTTTCATAGGTGTTTCCTTTCTCATTTACAGAATAGGGCAAGGGTTATACACCCTCGCCCGGTTTGGTTGTCATCAGCTTATACAGCTTCGTATTCTTCGGGAACTTATTTGCAAACGGCACAAGCGAACTGCCGACCTTAATCAGTCCGTGTCCTGCGTCAACATTCGTGATATATGAAAGCTGGAGGTCGGAAATGTTAAGCAGCTTGGCAAGCTCAATTCTGTCGGTTGACGCCTGATTGAGCATAATCAAAAACTCGCTGTTTGCAAGCATAGTTCTTGCCGTATGGCTCTGCAAAAGGTCGTCCACATTCTGCGTAATGCCGGTGGCATAAGCACCGTACTTTCTCACACGCTTCCAAAGAGTAAACAGGAAGTTTGCGGAGTATTCGTGCTGGAACAGGAGGTAGATTTCATCAATGAAGATGAAAGTCTGCTTACCCTTAGCACGGTTCTGTGTAATACGGTTCAGGATAGAGTCGAGGACAACAAGCATACCGATAGGCATAAGCTGCTTGCCGAGGTCAAGAATGTCATAACAGATAAGTCGGTTATCCGTATCAACATTGGTCGGCTTTGCAAAAGTATTCAAAGAACCGTGTGTAAACAGCTCGATAGCAAGGGCGATTTCCTTTGCTTCCGGCTCGTCCTGTTTCAAAAGTTCCGCACGGAAGTCCTGCAAAGTAGGAACTGTGCCGGTATAACCTCTCTGCTGATAGTCTCTGTAAACGCTCGCCGTACAACGGTCGATGATAGACTTCTGTTTTGCACCGAGGTTTGTGCCGCCGATAAGCTGTTCGCAAAGCGACATAATGAACTCGGATTTCAGGATAACCGGGTTTGCACCGTCACCGTATTCCTTGTTCATATCCATCGCATTGATATGGCTCGGAGAAGTAGCGGAGATATTGATGATTTCACCGCCGAGTGCCTTTACTAGCTGAGAATACTCTCGCTCAGGGTCGATGATAATAACATCTGCATTGGAGGAAAGAATGATATTTTCAATTTCTCCCTTTGCCGCAAAGGATTTTCCGCCGCCGGATACGCCAAGGATAAAGGAATTACCGTTGAGTAGCTGTCTGCGGTCGGCGATAATCATATTTTTGCTGATAACATTCTGACCGTAGTAAATGCCGTTTTCGTGGTAAATGTCCTGAACCCTGAACGGAATAAAGACCGCAAGGCTTTCTGTGGTAAGGGTTCTGAATGCGTCAATCTTGCGTGTTCCAAAGGGCATAGCAGTATTCAGTCCGTCCATCTGCTGATACTTGAGAACCGCAAACTGGCACAAATGCTTTCTTGCCGTAGTAAGCAGAGCTTCGGTGTCGTTATCAAGCTGTTCTTTGGAGTCCGCAGTATGAACCATAGTGAGTACAGCGAACATCATTCGCTGATCACGAGTGGTAAGGTCATCAAGGAACTCCTTCATTTCCTTTTTCTGCTGTTCCATATCATACGGAACGGTAGCGGAAAAGTTATTGTTCTGATTCTGCTTTCTCTGCCAGTTGGTTATATTCGTCTCAACCCCAAGCAGTCTGCTCTCTGCTTCTCGCACCGCTTCATCGGTAGGAACAGGTACGATGTCAATGGACATCATCAGGTTGCGGTTCAGGTCGGTAAGCTCAGCTACCATACTGTCCTTGATATAGGAAGCGTACTCACGAAGAAAAAGGACTCTCCCGTAACGGTTTCCCATTTTGAAGTAGTCCTTTTCAAATTCCATTGTATCCGGGCAAACATAATCCTTGAAATCGTGTCCCTTTTTTCTCGTTTCCTTAATATTGAAGTGGTAGGCGGTTTCCTCCCCGACACGGAAGAAATCGTGGACAATTCTCAGCCTTTCATCGGTTTCAAGCTCCACACATTTGCTTCCGAGTCTTGCAAAGTGAGCAATCAGGTCAGCACCGACACGGGCAAAATAGGTTCTTGCGTCCTCCACACTCTTTTTGTTGATAGAGATAGTAACATACTTATCCTGAACGATGGCATTTGCCCCGGTCGCCTTGTCGAGAAGCATTTTGTTATATTCCTCTCGGTAAACATCAAGCTCATCGCCGGTTTCGGGGATAAGAATGGTTTTCTCAAAGTCCAAACGGTTAAGCCGTCTGTTGTTGATAGTCAGCTTTGTAGTAGCTCCGCTGTCAAGAGAGTTGAGAAGCTCGGAGTATTCAAGGAACATTGCTTCCTTGTCCTCACGGCTTGCTACGGCAAAGTTAATATCCGTGAACTTGAAACTCTTGGAATACTTGTCCTTGCCCACACGGAAAATACCGTCATCATAGATTGCGGTAATGGGAATACAATCCTGTACGCCCTTTGGTACTACAAACTTTTCTTTGTCCTGCTTTAACAGGTTTGTAAGGGTTTTAATCATTGTTCTTATAAGCCTCCTTCTGTTTTTGTTCGATTGTCGGTTTCATCAATTCGTAATAGGTGTTGGTGGAATGAAAGACCAGCTTTTTCGGCATAAGGAACTCGGACTTTATCCACGCCCATATAAATTTCTCAGCCGTCATTCCGTTGTATTTCACAAAGCCGAGAGCCGCAAAAGGGGCAGCTCCCAAAATGCACACCCACGATACGGTTTCTGTTCCGAGGTACGGTTTTAGGAGGAAGTAAAGTCCTACCGCTACCGCACAGGCGAGGACAGAAAAAATGAACTGTCTGAGCGACAGTCCAAAAAACATTGACTCTGTGTAATTTCGTATTTCTCGGTTAATTTTAACTTCCATAATAATCCTTTCTTGCAAAAAGAAAAACATCAACCATTTCTGATTGATGTTTCCACTCAAAGCATATTCAGTTTTTAATCAAATTCATACGGACCTTTGCTAAAACACATCCAATCCAAATCAGCAACATAATCAGGATGTTCTATACCCTTTTGTTTCTTAATTTGTTTTTGGTTTGTTACTTTGGCTTTGTATACCTAATAATTTATCTACATTCCCTTTAGTAACGTGTAACTTTCCAAATTTACAAAAGCGACTCATAGAATTATTTCCTCCCGTTAAATAATAGATAACTATTAAAAATAGACAATACTTGCTCATAAGTAACGGTACTTAAATTGTTTACTTTGGCGTGTTTCATTGCTTGATGAAACTGATTTTTAGTAAACAGTTGACGATATTCTCGATTGACCCATTTTGAAACAAAGTACGTATATAGCTTCCAATATTTATCTGGAACATCTGTGGTATGGCGGGTAAGTTTTATTAAGACACTGTTTACTTTTGGTTTAGGATGAAAGCATTCCGCTGGCAGCTTAAGCAATTGCTGAATCGAGACTTGAGTGTGCAAGAGCAACCCTAGTGTTCGGTGAATATCCAAGGTACGCTTGTAGAATCCTTCTTCAACAATCAGATAGATGTCAGACGCATGGCTTTCAAAAACCACTTTTTTAATAATTTGTGTGCTTAAATGGTAAGGAATACTCCCAACAATTTTATACCTCTGTTTGTTAGGGAATTGAAACTGTAGAATAGAGACTATCCCAAATTTTGTGTAAAGTCTATACAAGACCTCCAAGATGATATATAATAAAAATATCATTTTGGAGGTTTTAGTTATGCCTAAGTACAAATTAAGTCCCGAAGAAAGGGC
>NZ_JACRTE010000023.1 GCF_014385105.1 Qingrenia yutianensis
TTTTCGGTTTTTGTTTGAAAAATATTTCGATAATCTGTTGTTTGAATGATTTGATTGTTTTAAGGGGTCTTGGGGTGGAACCCCAAGCCGTTTAGGGGTGCGGGGGAATCGGAACCCCCGCGCTTTTGAGGCACTTTTACTCTAAAAGTGCCCCCGCGGAGCGAAACAGTAAAATAACAAATTTTATATTTTTGATATAGACCAAAAATTTAAAATTACATAAACAAAAAAAGAGGGATTGCAAGGGAAACGTCCCTTACAACCCCTCTCCCGTCATATATGAAAATCGTGGTTTCCTATTGATGTATAATACTGACGGTTATTTTTAATCCAACTGCTTGCAGATGTGCGCGGATTATAGAAAAACAGGCATTTTCCCACGGGACGCGCGCCCTCGAGCGCCGCAACCGCCGCGTTGACACTGCTTTGCGACGGTGTGTTGTATATCGTGCCGTTTTTCGTCGGCTGATACTGCACGCCGTAGTTTGTATCGAAAATAACCTTTACAACGTTATTCGGGTAGCTGTCGGTGATAACCCTGTTCAAAACGCAGTTTCCCACCGCGACTTTGCCCGTGTAGCTTTCGCCCTGCGCCTCTGCCTCGATAAGACGCGAAAGCCAGTAAATATCGTTGTCGTCGTATGTGCGCAGATAATGCTGTGATGCGGCGGCATACAGCGCATTACGCGTGTTTGTGCCGAAAATTCCGTCCGCGGTAAGACCGTTTGCTTTCTGGAACTTTGTCACCGCATTTTTCGTTTCGGTTCCGTAATAACCCGTTATTTCCGAATTAAAATATCCCTGATTTTTAAGAATTGTCTGCAAAGTTGTCACCTCATACGAGCTTGCACCCTGTTTCAAAGCGGACGGTGCGCTCGCAAATGCGCTTTGCGTAAATACCGCAAGCGAAAGTGTCAAAACGAGAGTCAAAAGAAAAATTGTTTTTTTCATACCAAAAATCCTTTCTGTTTTTCTCTTGGCGCCGGTTGACTTAGGCATCAGAGAGTTAAACCGCACGGGGTTCGGCTCACTGATGTCTAACATTTTACACAATATGCGCATAATTTTCAACCCTGATGTGCCTTTGTGAGCCGTATCACGGCATAAAACGGCAAATATACCGCATAAATTTTTTAAAATTCGCAAAATTCTTTAATAATATTATGCAATACCAGAAAAATACAGCTTGAAAAGACATTCTGCGTGTAGTATAATGTTTATATAAATTTTTCGGAGGATTTTTATGAAAAAACTTTTCATTTCAATTTTAATGTCAATCTCAATTTGCGCGGTATCTTCTGCGGTATATGCGCGCATTGAGCCGTGCGCTCTCGAGTTTAAGCCGTACGGGGGCGGTACGTTTATATACGAAAACAACATTGAGTCGGTGACGCGTGACGATTTGTCCGATACGTCCAACCCCGACCCTACATATATAATGAAGAATAAATCGCTCAAAACGGGAAAATATTCCGTTTTTATAACCAATCTTAATTTTACGGGCGTGAAGGACGAAAACGGCGAAATCATCGAAAACGGATTTTCCGTTGAGGTGGACGGACTTTTTGAAACAAATTCGTCCGCGGTTGTGAAAATCACCGCGCTCGGCTTTGAAATGCCCGACGTGAAAACGCTTTATTCGCGCGCAAACAAGCAGAAATACGAGGACAGCTGGAGCTGTCTTAACGCGTGGTCGGACTATCTTCAGACGCCGATTTATCAGGTAGGCTCGTACAAAAGATACGAACCTATCGAGTTTTCGCCCGTTCAGTTCGGCGTAAATTCGGATAAAAAAGTGTGGATAAGCGAATTTATAAAAAATTATTCCGCAGTGCCGTATCTTAAACCCGTCAACATTTTAATGGATTTTGAGGTTGTGTCGGGCAGTGTGGATTTTGACATTGCCGCGCTTAAATCGAACGGAATTTTGAAAGACCGTTCGCACCACGACTACAATGCGAAAGACGGAAATTTCAAGCGCGAAAGACAGTACAAGGGCATTGCGCAAACGCTTCCGAAGGTGTGTGCAAACCTTAGTTTTTCGGTAAACAAGAGCGATAAGGACGGCGATTTTCTGCCCGTCACGGTTTACAATCAATACAACACCGCGGGCAAGCTGACCGACAAATGGGTGACGAATTTAAATCCGCAAAACGACAAGTGGTCGCGCGACATCTGCGCCGAGTCGGATATGCTCAAAATTAAATATCTTGACGAGTCCAAGCTTGATTTTTACGGCGAAAGCGTTCCCGACGGCGTGAAAACTCCGTGGTGGTTTTTTGACGTTTTCCATACCGACACAATAAATCCGTCGCAGGAGAAAGTTAAGCAAAACGAGAATAAATTTATCCCCAACCGCAACGTTTCGCGTTATGAAGATAATCTCTTGGAGGCGTGCAATCTCGGAAACTACGGCGTTAAGGTGAATTACAAGGTGAGCGTTAAAAATAACTGCGATTATGACCGATACGTTTATTACAACCTTGAAACAGGCTCGAACAACATTGTTATGCTGTACGACGAAAATATGAACCGAGTGAACAATTACGCGCTGTCAAAGGGCAACAAGGCGGACGGCACGCTTGACACAATGGCTTGCGTAAAGCTTGAAAAGGGCAAAACGACGGTGTTTTATCTCGACGTTATTTTGCCGGCGAACAACAACGGCGGTATGCTCAATTCGTTTGTTTTAAAGGACGCGCCGATTGACATAACGTTTGACGAGCGCGCTTTTGAGGTTGCGCAAAAGGGTATGAAAACCGACGGAAAATCGTTTTTGGTGTGGAACAATTCATGCCTTTACAAAAGCGATAATTTTTCCGATTACACCGAAATTCCGCTCTCCGACGAGGCGAAAAAGATTTTCGGCACAGAGGGCGCAAACTTTGACATTGTAAAAGGCGACAACGGCTATATCGCAAAATGGGGCGCGTACGACGGTGCGCCGTCATATTTTGAAAGCGTTTTGAAATTTTACAATAAGGTGTATATTTTTGATGATAATTTTAATCTTGTAAGCGAGAAAACGTTTGACGCATATCCTACCGAAATAGGCTTTGCGTCGGGAAAATATTACGTTTGCGCGGGCAAGAATTATTACACCGAAAACGCGAAAGACTGGTTTGAATTATCCACCGTCAACATTCCGTCCAACAACGGAAAATTCGACGTTGCGTCAACAAAATACGGCTACTTCTTTATGTCGGCGGACAAAATGCCGTTTATGAAAATCGACTACGACGGCGAATTTCCCAAATATATCGAAAGCTTTGACGGTGTGTTTTACTACACCGATTTCGACACGCTTTATCTTTCGGACAACGGCATTTATTTTGAAAAATTCAATCCGGGTTACGATATAATCACGCTGGACAAAATCGGTGACGAAATTTTGGTCAACAACCGCGAAAGGATTAAAATTCCGACGTTTGAAAAGCTTCCCGTTATCGCGCTGAACAACGAGATTATGGGATTTTCGCATAAACCCGTTTTAAAGGACGGCGAGTATTTTATCAGCGCGCGCAAAATTTTGGAAAAGTGCGACTGCGACGTTATATATAATGAAGAAACGGGCGAAATCACCGTGAAAAAGGTGTTTTTGACGGCGAGCGCAAAAATCGGCGATACAAAATGCACCAAAAACGGCACGGATTACGAAATCGGCGCGCCGTTTGTATCGGAGGGCGAAATTTATCTTCCGATTGAATTTTTTGAGAAAATTATGGACTTTAAATGCGAAAAAAATGAGGACATCAATTTTATAAGATTTGTTTCGTAAAAAATTTTGTATTCGGACAAAACAACGGGAGGACATATGAAAAAATCAATTTACATTGTACATTCGGCGGTGATTGCCGCAATTTACATCGCGCTGACGTGGGCGTTTGCACCCATAAGTTTCGGGCACAACATCTTTCAGCTCCGCGTTTCCGAGGCACTCTGTATTCTGCCTCTTTTCACGCCCGGCGCGGTTTTCGGGCTTTTTGCAGGGTGCTTTCTGTCAAATCTTCTGTTCGGCGGACTGGGCATAATCGACCTTGTTTTGGGAAGTTTGGCAACGCTTATCGGCGCGTCGCTCACATACGCACTGCGAAAGAAAAATCCGCTTATTGCAATTTTTCCGCCCGTCATTGTGAACGCGCTTATTGTGGGCGGATACCTTAAGTTTTTACTCTTTACAAATATACACGCGTATGTTATAATGGGATATACCTTTTTGGGGGAATTTTTGGCGGTTTACGTGCTCGGATTTCCGCTTTATCTCGCGCTTAAAAAGCACGCGTCAAAAATTTTCCGAAATAATTTTTAAACAGGGGGTTTTGTGAAAATGAAAAAAATTCTTGCACTTGCTTTGGTTGTTTTGATGTTTGCGCAAACCTGCGTTTTTGCGTCCGAACTTCCGTTTTTCGACAGGGATTATCTTACATATGAAGAAACGGTTACATATTCGGCAAAGCTTAACAAGCCGATAAATTTAAATTTTGCCGATGAGTATTTGCCGGCAGATGTGACCAATATGATTGACGTAAACGGTCTTATAAACGGACTTTTTAATTCAACAAGCACCGTTACGGGCAAAGCTGACATTTCGCCCGATTACAAAAGCGGAAAAATTTATGCCGGCGGTTTGAGCGCCGTGCCGGTTTACGTTAACAAAAACCTCAAAATCACCGCGGACGCAAACACCGAGGTGTGGCTTGAATACGATTTTTCCGACTTGTCAAAGCCTGTGTTCAATATGATTCAGAACACGCCGTCGTTTGACAAATACGTTGTTTACGACATTGACACGCTTGTTAAAAATATTGACGGCGCTGAGCCGGACGCGGTTTACGCTGTGCTTTCAAAGCTTTTGAGCAAGGAATTTATTGAGCAGTACAGAACCGCGTTCGTTGACCTTTTGACGAAATATGCCGACATCAAAAAAGACGGCAAAGGCTACACAATCACCATAGACGATAAGGGATTTAAAGCGATTTTGAACGAGAGCGTTACGAATATCGGCAACTTTATCGAGGATTTTGTCGTAAGCGGAAATTATGCAACGAAAGAGGAATTCCGAGCTGTTTACGACGGTGAAATTATGCCGTATGTTATAAGCTTTCTTGAGGGATTGCAGACCACAAAGATTATCGGTGACGGCAATATCGTTATGAAAGTTGAGTGTGACAATAAAGGTTACATCAAAAAGTCCGATACTTCGGCGAATATCTGCGTAAACATTTTTGAAATTATCGAAAAACTGGGCGGAGATGTTTCGGGTTACAACACTGCCTACGGAATTTTGGATTTCACGCTCAATTACAAAAGCGAGGTTAAAAAGCTTTCAAACGTCAAGGTTGATTTTCCTGTTTTGAACGAGGAAAATTCGGTGAATTTTGCAGACCTTTTCCCCGTTTACCCCGATTTTGAGCCTGATGACGGCGAGTGGCATCAGCACTTTATGTGGGGCGCGATGAACCACGACGGTTTGCCTGTTGTTTTGAACGGCGAATTTTATCCGCATTTGAGAGATATGGCGGTAGGCATTGGCTTTGCGGACGGCGACATTACCTATGAAAACGGTGTTGTTACGCTTATGCGCCCCGACTGGGTTGAATGCGGAAAATACAAAACCGCGTCGTTTGCGGTGGGTTCAAACACCGTTTATCTTGACGGCGAGGCTTACACGGTTGCAAATCCCGCGCTTGAGGTTAACGACGAGGTTGTAATTTCAAACGAGCTTGCAAAACTTTTGTTCAGAATTACTCAAAATCTCGGCGGATATGTTGCGGTTGATTTTGTTGATAAAAGCTACTGGACAGATTTTGACTATCAAATCTGCGGCTGCGATACAAACGAAATTTACGGCGAAATTGACTCCGATTTGGATTATGAAATAGACCCCGATTTCAGCTATGGAGCATAAAAGATAGTTGCAAAAAGAGATGGAATATCAAAATTCCATCTCTTTTTTTGACTTGAAAATATTATTTCCCCAAAACCGCATTTTTCGCGGCGGTGAGGGTGTTTTTCATAAGCATTGCAATGGTCATTGGTCCGACACCGCCCGGCACGGGTGTGATGCAGGACGCTTTTTTTGCGGCGGACTCAAAATCAACGTCGCCGACAAGTTTTTTGTTTTCAAGACGGTTCATTCCGACGTCGATAACCACCGCGCCGTCTTTTATATAATCGCCGTCAAACATCTGCGCTCTGCCCACCGCGGCAACCAAAACGTCCGCGTTTTTGGTGATTTCTTTGATGTTTTTCGTTTTGGAATGGCAGATTGTGACCGTCGCATTTTTGTGCAAAAGAAGCATTGCCTGGGGTTTGCCCACAATGTTGCTTCTGCCGACGACAACACAGTTTTTGCCCGTAAGGTCAATGCCTGCCTCGTTTATAAGCTCCATAACACCTGCCGGTGTGCAAGGCAGAAAATCGAAATTGCCGATCATAATTTTGCCGACGTTCACGGGGTGGAACGCGTCAACGTCCTTTTTGGGGTTAATCGCGTTTATGATTTTTTCTTCGTTTATGTGTTTCGGAAGCGGTAACTGAACCAAAATTCCGTGGATTTTTTCATCACCGTTGAGTTTTTCAACGAGTGATAAAAGTTCGCCCTCGGTTGTGCTTTCGGGCAGTGCGTGCTCCTCGGAATAATAGCCGATTTCGGCGCACGCTTTCTTTTTTGAGTTTACGTAAACGCGCGACGCGGGGTCGTCGCCCACGATAACTACCGCAAGTCCGGGTTTTATGCCGTATTTTTCAACGAATTTTTCCGTTTCATCTTTAAGAGCGTTTTTTACCCTTTGCGAAACCGCTTTTCCGTCCAGAATTTTTGCCATTTTTTGTTCCTCCTCTGTTTGCCGAATTTTTGCTGTTTTGTTTTGTATTTTGCCTTGAGCCGGTCTGTTTTCTGCCTTTTTGCTTTGCGCCGTGATTTGAGTTTTGTCTGCTTTCTGCCCGCTCGCGCTCGGCAAGGGGTTTCGGCGGACGTATAAGGCAGTTTTTGCCGTAACCGATTAAATCTTCGCGGTGCGCAAGCTTAAGCGCTTTTAACACAAGCGTGTAATTTTCTTTTTTCGTAAACTGCAAAAGCGCGCGCTGCATTTGCTTTTCCTCAAACGTGCGCGGAACGTACACCTCTTTTAAGGTGAACGGGTCAAGCCCTGTGTAAAACATACAGGTCGAAATTGTGAAAGGCGTGGGGTAGAAATCCTGCACCTGTTCGGGGTGGAGATTGTGCGCCTTAATGTACTCGGCAAGTTCGATTGCCTCGTTTAACGTACTTCCCGGGTGGCTCGACATAAGATACGGCACAAGATACTGCTCCTTGCCGATTTTCTTGTTTATTTCATAAAATTTATCTGCAAATTTATCGTAAACAGCACGGCTCGGCTTGCCCATTTTGGACAAAACGTTGTCGCTGATGTGCTCGGGCGCAACTTTAAGCTGACCGCTGACGTGGTTTTTTGCGAGATAATAGAAAAATTCTTCGTTTTTATCGTGAATAAGATAGTCGTAGCGTATGCCCGAACGAATGAAAACCTTTTTAATCTTGGGAATTTCGCGCATTTTCTGCAAAAGGCGCATATACCTTTTGTGGTCGATTTCAAGATTTTTGCACGGCTCGGGATAAAGACAGCGTTTTGCTCTGCACGTGCCTTTTGTAAGCTGTTTTTTGCACGCCGGTCCGTAAAAATTCGCCGTCGGACCGCCCACGTCGTGGATATAACCCTTAAAATCCGGCTCGTGCGTAAGGCTTTCCGCCTCTTTCAAAACGCTCTTTTCGCTTCGGCTTGTAACCATTCTGCCCTGATGAAAAGTGAGCGCGCAAAAGTTGCATCCGCCGTAGCAACCGCGCGTGTTGGTTATGGAAAATTTAACCTCTTTTATTGCCGGCACACCGCCGTCCTTTTCGTAAATCGGGTGGTAGGTGCGCATATACGGCAGAGAATAAACCCTGTCAAGCTCGCTTGTGGAAAGGGGCATCATAGGCTTGTTCTGCACAAGATATTTCCCCTGGCATTTCTGCACTATCGCACGTCCGCGGATTGGGTCCTGCTCATAATATTCGTCCGCGGTGGCTTTTGCGTATTTAACCTTGTCCGACGAAACCTCCTCAAACGGCGGGACTTCGATATAATTTTCAAGATAATCTATATTTGAGCGGACGTAAACACAGCCGTCAATATCCGTTTCGGAAATTTCCTTTCCGTCCTTTAGCGCGTGCGCAAGCTCGGTGATGATTTTTTCGCCCATTCCGTAGGTGAGAACGTCGGCACGGCTGTCGAAAATTATCGAACGGCGCACCTTGTTGTCCCAGTAGTCGTAATGCGCAAAACGGCGCAGACTTGCCTCAACACCGCCGATTATAATTTTTGCGTCGGGGTATGCCTCGCGTATGCGGTTGCAATACACGATTGTCGCCCTGTCGGGACGTTTGAACGCCTCACCGCCGGGGGAATACAGGTCGGTATGGCGGATTTTTTTGTTAACCGTGTAGTGGTTCACCATAGAGTCGATGTTTCCTGCCGACACCAAAAATGCGTACTTCGGCGCGCCGAGCTTTTTAAATTCCTCGCAGTCTTTCCAGTTCGGCTGGGCGATTATACCTACGGTGAAACCCTCGCTTTCAAGCACGCGCGTGATAATTGCGTGACCGAAACTCGGGTGGTCTACATATGCGTCACCGCTGACGTACACAAAATCGAGCTGTTTAATTTTCCGCTTTTGCATATCCTCTTTGGATATGGGTAAAAAATCTTTTTTCATTATATTAGTCCTGTAATTTATTGCTCATAAGCATTTCGTTGTATTCCTCGCGCGCGATGAGCGCCTGGCGCGGTTTGTTGCCGTCGAGTCCCGAAATAATTCCGCGCGCCTCCATTTGGTCGATAATGCTTCCGGCGCGGTTGTAGCCTATGCGGAAACTTCTCTGTAACTGCGATGTGGAAATCTGTCCGCGTTCAATAACAAGTTCAATCGCCTTGGGCAAAAGTTCGTCGTTGTCGCCGGGGTCGTCGCCCTCGGGATTGTAAACTTCCTCAGCATTAAGACGTTCAATAACGTCCTCTTTATACTGCGGTGCACAGTTTTTGCTCACCGCCGCAACAACCGCCTCAACCTCCTTGTCCGAAACGTACGAACACTGAAGTCGCGTAGGCGACGACGCGCCGACCGGCATATAGAGCATATCTCCGCGTCCGATAAGCTTTTCCGCGCCCGACATATCGAGAATTGTGCGCGAGTCTATCTGGCTCGACACCATAAACGAAATTCGCGACGGGATATTCGCCTTAATCGTACCCGTGATGACGTTTACCGACGGACGCTGTGTTGCGATTACAAGGTGCATACCTGCGGCACGCGCCATCTGTGCAAGACGGCAGATGTATGTTTCGACGTCGGCAGGCGCAACCATCATAAGGTCGGCAAGCTCGTCGATGATAATTACCATTTGAGGCATTTTGAGCTGGGGTGTTTCGTTAAGCTCCATAAGTTCGTTATAGCCGTTTATATCGCGGACGTTGTTGTCGGCAAATTTGGAATAACGCTCGGTCATTTCCGAAACCGCCCAGTTGAGCGCGCCCGCGGCTTTTTTTGCGTCGGTAACAACGGGGATTAAAAGGTGCGGTGCGCCGTTGTAAACACCGAGTTCAACCACTTTCGGGTCAATCATAACAAGCTTAACCTCGTTGGGGTCAGCTTTGTAGAGAATACTCATAACAAGCGTGTTTATGCACACACTCTTACCTGCGCCCGTCGCGCCCGCAATGAGCAGATGGGGCATTTTTGCGATGTCTATGATTATGGGATTTCCGCCGATGTCTTTGCCGAGCGCAACCGAAAGTTTTGATTTTGCGTTTATAAACTCTTTGCTTTCGAGCACCTCGCGGAGGGTTACGATGTTTGTAACCTTGTTTGCAAGCTCAATTCCCACTGCGGATTTTCCCGGAATAGGAGCCTCGATACGCACGCTTTTTGCGGCGAGATTTAAGGCAATATCTTTTGAAAGTCCCGTGATTTTGCTCACCTTTACGCCTGCATCGGGAGTAAGCTCATAGCGCGTTACCGTCGGGCCCATACTGATTTCCACAACCTTTGCGCTTACGCCGAAGCTTTTTAGGGTGTCAACCAGTTTTTTTGAATTTCTTTTTAATTCGTCCTCAATATCGTGAGTGTTTTTGTTGGCTTTCGGAGGCGTCAAAAGTTCGACGGACGGGTATTCGTATTCGATAATTTCGCTCGCTTTGTCGTTTGCCTCATTTAATTCTTCAACGATTTTTTCGTCGGGTTTGTTGTCGTCGTTTTCGCCTTTTTCGCCGTCTTTCGGATTTTCGGTTTTTTCAGACTTTTCAGCCTTTTCGTTTAAAGCCTTGCCCTCTTTGCCGTTTTTGTCCAAAAGCTCGGCAAAACCGGTCTGACCCTTGTTGTAAAGCTTAATTTCAGGCTCTTTGTAGTCCTCGTCGGGGACTGTTTCATCTTTCGGTTCAGCCTTTTCGGCATCGGCTTTTGGTGCGGACGGCGTTTTTTCATTGTCGCCGAAAATGTCAATTTCCTTTATTTTGCGTTTCTGCGTCTGCGCGGGTCTGTCACTGTATCCGTACGGCTCGTCCGACTGCTTCTGCGACGCTTTTTTCGCGCTTTTTGCTTTCACATACGACGTGAAATTATTGAGCGCTTTAAAGAACGAAACGTCGAACACGCAGATTGAGAAAATCAGTATCATAGAAATAAAGAAAATGTCCGAGCCGAGATAGTTGAACATACTGATAACAGGGCGCGCGATAATCTCGCCGATTACGCCCGAACCGCGCATATACGCGTTTTCGCTTGCCGAATAGTAGAGATAATATTTTTTCCAGTAGTCGGCAAGCGTCTTGTGTTCAAGACGGTATTCCCAGCCCTCAACGCCCGACAAAACGTGAATTAGTCCGGCGAACAGGAAAAACATTATCACGCACATAAGATACTTCGATTTTAACTCTCTGTAGTTTTTATGTATCATTGAGTGGATAAGCAGAAAAAGTGCGTACGGGGGCAGAAAATATATGCTCGTGCCAAACATTCCCTGCAAAAATTTCACCGTTGCCGTGCCTGCCGGTCCGCCGTTGTTGAAATACAGGCTTAATACCAGCCAAAGCGACACCGCGATTGCGATTATTGCAATTATTTCATAAAGGTGCGAATTTTCCTTCGCCGTTTTTGCGGCTTTCGACGGTGCGGAGGATTTCACGCTTGTGCCTTTCGCGCCCTTTGCTTTCTTTTGTTGTGCCATTTTGTTTTTCATAACCTTTCGTAAAAATTTTAAAATTTATCCGTTCTGGCCTGACGTTCCGTTTTTGTCCTGACGGCGCAGAAGATTGTCGATAAATTCGTTGTTCGAACTCGTTTTGACAAGACTTGAGATGATTTTTTCCGCAACGTCCTGGCTTTGGTCACGGCTCATAATTCTGCGCAGATGCCAAACCGCGTCTTTCTGGCGCGGAGTGAGCAGAAGTTCCTCTTTCCGCGTGCCCGATTTATATATGTCGATTGCCGGGAATATGCGTTTTTCCGAAAGTTTTCGGTCAAGGTGGATTTCCATATTGCCCGTGCCTTTAAATTCCTCAAAAATAACGTCGTCCATTCGGCTTCCCGTTTCGACAAGCGCGGTTGCAAGAATTGTGAGCGAACCGCCGTTTTCAATGTTCCGCGCCGCACCGAAAAAGCGTTTCGGTTTGTGCAGTGCGCCGGGGTCGATACCGCCCGAGAGCGTTCTGCCCGTCGGCGGAATTGTGAGGTTGTACGCGCGCGCAAGTCTTGTCAAACTGTCGAGCAAAACAACAACGTCTTTTTTGTGCTCCACAAGGCGCATTGCGCGCTCGAGCGTCATTTCAGCAACTTTTATATGATGCTCGGGAAGCTCGTCGAACGTCGAAAAAATCACCTCGCCGTTTATTGAACGTTTCATATCGGTGACCTCCTCGGGACGTTCGTCAATGAGGAGAACGATAAGCTTTATTTCGGGATAATTTTCCGAAATGCTGTTTGCGATTGACTTTAAAAGGGTGGTTTTTCCCGCTTTCGGGGGAGATACGATTATTCCGCGCTGACCCTTTCCGATAGGCGCGATAAGGTCGATTAAGCGCACCGAAAAATTACCCGGCTCGCGCTCCAATGTCAAGCGCTCGTTGGGATAAATCGGAATAAGCGAGTCGAACGGTTTCCGCCTGATTGCAACGTCGGGCGTGTCGCCGTTTACCTCTTTGACATAGATAATCGCACCGAAACGCTCACCCTCGTTGGGAAGGCGCATAACGCCGAAAATCTGGTCGCCCGTCTTTAAGTTAAACCGCCTTATCTGCACGGGCGAAACATAAATATCGTCCGAACCCGATAGGTAGTTGTCGCACCTCAAAAAGCCGAAACCGTCTGCCAAAACCTCCAAAACGCCCGTAACGTCGCGCGTATTGTTCTTTTTGTGTTCGGTATTTTTTTCGTCTGCTTTGTGTTCGGGATTGTTTTCGGAAACCGTTTTTTGAGATTTTTTCGGATTTTGAATATTTTCGGATAAATTATTTGAATTGTTTTGATTTTCTTCGGATATTTCCTTTGTGATTTCTTCTTTTTTTGTGATTTCTTCTTTTTCCCCGCCGGTTTTCTGCTCTTTTGCCGAAACCGATGCGGTTTTGATTTCTTTTGTTTCGCCTTTGTCCGCGCTCTTTTCCGCCTTTTTTACGGTCGGTTTTTTATGCGGTTTTTCATCTTTTGCGAACTGCGCTATTTTTTCGGCAAGCTCACCTTTTTTCAATTTTGAAATGTTTTTAATTCCAAGCTCTTTAGCTTTGCTTTTAAGCTCGGTCAAGGTGAGGGTTAATAAATTTTCCATTTATTTCCTCCAATTTATAAAAATTACATAATAAGCCGGTAGTATAACTAATTATACACCATATTTAATGAAAATTCAAACATATTTTAAAAATATTTAAAAAAATGTTAGTAATTTTGAAAAAAATGTAGTATAATAGACGTGACTGTGAATTGTTTTGGAAAAAAGAGGGTGAAAATGTGAAAAAGAAGCCGATAATTTTCCGCGCCGTTAAAAGCTTTTTGGACGATGACGTGCCTGCAATGGCGGCACAGCTTGCGTTTTATATCAACACGGCTTTTTTTCCGTTTATCGTTTTTCTGTTTATAATAATTTCGTCAACGCCTCTTTTGGACGAGTCGGCGCTCTACGATTTGATTGCGTTTTTGCCCAATCAAACTGCAACAATCGTTTTAGACGGTCTGCGTCAGGTGACGGCGAGCCGTTCGCTTGCGGTAATCACGGGCGTTGTGTCGATTTGGTCGATGTCAAACGCGGTGGCGACAGTGTCACGCGCGCTCAACAAATTTTACGATGTCAAAGAAAACCGAAATATTTTGTATATCCGCCTTCTCGGCATAATTTTTGCACTGCTTATACTTGTGACGATAATTTTAAACTTCATTCTGCTTGTCGGCGGTTCGCTTATCGGCGCTGTGATGATACGCTATCTTCCGCAGTATTACGCGCTGTGGCACATTTTAAGGTTCCTTGTGCCGTTTGTGCTGATGATTGTGCTTTTCGCGTCGATGTATAAGGTTATGCCGTGCGTGAATTTGTCGTTCAAACAAGCGCTGGGCGGTGCGTTTTTCACGTCGTGTCTGTGGATTGTGTTTTCGTCGGTTTTTTCGTATTACGTAAACAATTTTTCAAGCTACGACATTATCTACGGCAGTATCGCCGGGATTGTTGTGCTTTTCACCTGGATTTTCGTCACGGCGTACATAATTTTAATCGGCGGTGAGGTAAATTCGTTTTTGGCAGGACATTTCAGCAAAAGAAAAAGGGAGTTTTAGTTATGGAAATATATATGGACAACAGCGCCACAACCTTGCCGTACGACGAGGTGTGCGACACGGTTTTTGACGCTATGAAACGATTTTACGCAAATCCGTCGTCACTGCATAATCTCGGAAAATACGCCGAGGACGAAATGGAAAAGGCGCGCAAATTCATTGCGAAAATGATAAACGCGTCGGCGGAGGAGATTTATTTTACAAGCGGAGGCACCGAGAGTGACAACATTGCAATGCTCGGTTATGCGCTCAAAAACCGCAAACGCGGAAACAAAATCATCACCACAAAAGCCGAGCACCCTGCCGTATTGGAGTGCTGCAAACACCTTGAAAGCGTGGGCTTTAATGTTGTTTATGCAAATCTTTTGCCAAGCGGCGTTGTTGACGAGGGCGAGCTTTTAAACGAGGTGGACGCCGATACGATTTTGGTGAGCGTTATGCACGTCAACAACGAAACGGGCGCGGTTATGCCGATTGAAAAAATCGGCCCGGCGGTGAAAGCGAAAAACCCGAACTGCGCGTTTTTCTCGGACGCGGTGCAGAGTTTCGGGAAAATTAAAATTGACGCTGAAAAAGCAAAACTCGATATGCTCTCCGCATCGGCGCACAAAATCGGCGGTCCGAACGGAATCGGTTTTATATATATAAGGAAGAAAACCCGAATTGAAAGTCCTGTTTTCGGGGGCGGTCAGGAGCGCGGAATACGCTCGGGAACGCACAACGTTGCGGGAATTTTGGGATTTTTAAAGGCGTGCGAAATCAAGCAGAAATTTATGCAGACCGACCGCGAAAAACTTCGCGAAGTGAAAAACATTATTGAAGAAAGCGTGAAAAAACTGCCGTACACAAGGGTAAATTCGCCCGAAAACGGCTTGGAATACATCTTGAACGTGTCGTTTACAGGGCTAAAATCCGAGGTAATTCTCCACGTTTTGGAGTCGAACGGCATTTTTGTGTCGTCGGGCAGTGCGTGCTCGTCGCGCAAAACGCACGTCAGCCACGTTCTGGACGCTATGGGAATTGACAAAAAAAGTGCGGAGGGCGCGGTACGGTTCAGTTTTTCGCCCAACAACACCGCGGATGACGCACGTTATGTTGCACAGGTTCTTGAACGCGAAATTCCCGTTTTGCAGAAAACAGTAAACTTGAAATAATCGGATATATAAGGAAGGAAATTTTTATGAACAGCATTATTATGTGCCGTTACGGCGAAATAATTTTAAAAGGTCTTAACCGTCCGCGCTTTGAAAGTGCGCTGGTTAAAAATATCCGCCGCGCGCTGGACGGGCTCGGTGCGGTGGAAATTTCGCGCGCTCAGGCGATTACCTACATAGAACCGCTTGAGGGCGAGGAGCAGACAAACGCGATTATCGACAGGTTAAAGTGCGTTTTCGGCATTGTGTCGGTGACGGTCGCACACAAATGCGAAAAAAACCTTGACGCGGTGAAAGAGGAAATTTTAAAATCGTTCTCGGACGAAATTTCAAACGCGAAAACTTTTAAGGTGAACGCAAAGCGCGCCGACAAGAAATTTCCGTTTAAATCGCCCGAAATCTGTGAGGAAATCGGCGGTTTTATATTGGATAATTTCCCGAATATCAAAGTTGACGTGAACAATCCCGAGCTTACCGTTACGGTGGAAATCCGCGACACGCACGCGTTTGTTCACACGGGAAAAATAAAGTGTCTCGGCGGTATGCCCGTCGGCACAAACGGCAAAGCGGCACTGCTTTTGTCGGGCGGAATTGACAGCCCCGTTGCGGGATATATGATTGCAAAACGCGGTGTAAAGCTTGAAGCGGTGCACTTTTTCAGCTATCCGTACACGGGCGAAAGGGCGAAGGACAAGGTTTTGAAACTTGCGTCAATCGTCGCAAAATACAACGGCGAAATGAAAGTTCACATTGTGCCGTTCACCGAAATTCAGCTTGAAATCCGCGAAAAATGCCCCGAGGAGCATCTCACGCTTGTTATGCGCAGATTTATGATGCAGATTGCCGAGAAAATCGCGCAGAAAACGCATTGCCAGGCGCTTGTCACGGGCGAAAGCATAGGTCAGGTGGCGAGCCAGACAATCGGCGCGCTCGGCGTTACAAACGAGAGTGTGAACACCGTTGTTTTCCGTCCGCTCATCGGTATGGACAAAGAGGAAATTGTTGAAATTTCCCGTAAAATCGGCGCTTTTGAAACGTCAATTCTGCCGTACGAGGACTGCTGTACCGTGTTCACTCCGCGCCACCCCAGCACAAAACCCGTGCTTGAAAAAATTAAAAATTCGCAGGAAAAACTCGACATTGAGCGCCTTATCGACGAGGCGGTTGAGGGCGTTGAAACAATTACTGTGAAATACGAGGATTAGGCTATGGAAGGGAAAATTTTGAATAATTTATCGGGCGATGCTTACAATTCGGGCGCACTGAATAAAGATAATCTTGACGAAAAAATTCTCGCGGCGGCAGCCGAAACGGTGCGTCTGCTCGCCGAAAAAAATAAGACAATCACCACTGCCGAAAGCTGTACCGGCGGTATGCTCGGCGCGTCGCTCACCGAAATTTCGGGAGTTTCCGCGTATTATAAAGAAGGAGTTATCACCTACAGCAACGAGGCAAAAATGAAATTTCTCGGCGTTAAGCGCGAAACACTCGAAAAATACGGTGCGGTGAGCAGTAAAACCGCGGTTGAGATGGCGTCGGGCGCAATGGAGAGCGCGAAAAGCGATATTTCCGTTGCAATCACCGGAATTGCCGGGCCTTTGGGCGACACGCGCGAAAAATGTGTGGGTCTTGTGTATATTTGCGTGAAAATCGGGGACAATCATAGAGTGGAAAAACACATTTTTGACGGCGAACGCCACGTTGTAAGGCAAAAATCCACACTTTGCGCACTCAACACGGTTATAAAAATGATAAAATGAAAATTTTTGTAAAAAAGTGTTGACAAGCCGTCCGCGATGTGGTATATTGATAAAGCACCTTTGAGGACGGCACTTTTGAGATTTTGAAGATTTTAAAAAATTTTCAAAAAAATGAAAAAAAGTGTTGACAAAGTATCAAAGATGTGGTATTCTATAAAAGTTGCAGCTGATGCAGCGCTTTAGAAAGATAACAGCTTTGGGATTGACAGTTTAAAATTTT
>NZ_JACRTE010000024.1 GCF_014385105.1 Qingrenia yutianensis
TTGCATACAATGTTGATATGCTTAAAAAGAATGGCTTTGTTGATGCTGGCGGAAATGTTGTTCTTCCTGAAACTTTCGAAGAACTTCGTGCATATGCAAAGAAAATGACAAATGAAAAAGCAGGCGAATATGGATTTATATTCCCTCTTAAAGACGGAAACTTTTATCAAAACTCATATCTTTTAGGCTTCCCGTCAAATGGCACAGCAGGGTACGATCATAAAACAGGTATATATAACTATGAAACACTTGAGCCTGCAATCCAGCTTTTGCTAGATATAAAAAATGACAAGAGTATATATCCTGATGCTGAAGGTCTTGACAACGATTCAGCAAGAGCACTTTTTGCTGAAGGAAAAATTGGTATGATATTTGCAGGTTCATATGATGTTGCAGTATTTACAAAACAGTTCCCTGCAAAATGTGAATGGACAATCGGTGAGTATCCTGTACAAAATAAGGATGAAAAGTATAAACACAGAATTTCCGGCGGCGGCGGACTTGTTATAAACCGTGAAATGTATGAAAGATTGGGCGCTGAAAAAACACTTGAAATATACAAATGGTTCCATGGCGAAGAAGTTTTACGTGAATTATATAAACGCGGCTGTGCAATTCCTAAAGATGTTTCTATAATCGAAAATGTAAAACCTAATGATAATGTTCACGAGGCCTGGGGAAAATTTGGTGAATTATTAAGCATAAGTTATGCAGAACCTGCAAGAATGCCAACAGACCTTGAAGGAACACCTGATTTTAAAACTATGTTCCAGACAGATTTTTGGGGAGAAACTGGCAGTCTTTCTAAAGGTCTTGCAGATTTATCTCGTCGTTCAAATGCAGGTATAGACAAAAAACTACAGGCTACAAACGGAAAAAGGGAAGCCTATATTGATGTAAATTATGATGTAAAAAGATAAAATCTTATGTAAGGAGGAATAAAACCAATGCTTAAAACTTCGTCAAGAAAAATAAAGCATAAGAGCAACAAGTTATTTGGTAAATATGATAGAAATACAACCATGTGTTCATATTTAATGCTGTCAATAGATATTATAGGTTTTTTAGTATTTGTATTATATCCATTGGCTTGGGCAATAAGACTTTCATGGTTTAGTTATACTGGTACACCCTCTTCATTGAGATTTATTGGATGGGCTAATTTTATAAACATATTTAAGAATGATTTAACATATTGGAAAACATTTTTAACTACCATTCAGTTTGCATTTTATAAAATTCCAATTGAAATACCGCTTGCGCTTTTTGTTGCGAATTTGCTTACAAAAAAGCTTAAAGGTTCGGGATTTTTCAGAACAATGTTCTTTTTGCCAAATGTTATTTCAATAGCTATTGTCGGACTTATTTTTTCAAATATGTTTTCATATTTTGGTGTAATGAACAATTTCTTTGAGTCAACAGGTTTGCTTGAATCAAATATGAACTGGTTTTCAACAAAATTTGCTGCATTAACAGTTCTTGTAATTGCAGACACATGGCATTCAATCGGTATAAATATTTTGTATTTTATATCTGCACTTAGCAATATATCTGATGATTTATATGAAGCCGCAAAAATTGACGGTGCAAATGCATGGCAACGATTCTTTCATGTAACTGTTCCCGGTATTGCACCTGTGCTTCAAATAATACTTATGATGTCAATTATAGGAACGGTTCACACAAGTGACATTGTTCTTGTATTAACAGGCGGAGCACCTGCAGGACAAACATTTACAGTAATGCCCTATCTTACAAATACTTTCGTACCGGGATTTGCAAATGAATATGTAAATATCGGATACGGTTGTGCACTTGCTGTTACAACTGCAATAATTTTGGCATTAATTACACTTTTGTATAACAAATTGAGTTCTAAATTGTCAGATGTAAATTAATAGGAGGTATGTGTTATGAAAATGAATATAATAAAAAAGTCAATTATTTATGCCTTTTTGATAATGTTTCTTATAGTGCAGATATTTCCTGTTCTTTATACATTTATGGCATCATTCAAGCCGAATGCAGAAATACTTACAAGCCCAGGTACTATATTTCCAAAGGAATTTTCATTTGAAAACTACAAATTGGCTTGGGATTCAGAAGATTTTAAAGTAAAGGAATTATTGTGGAATAGTTTATACTACACACTGATTTTACTTTTTGTTTCGGTAATGAAATCTTCAATGGAAGGTTATGTTTTTGCCAGAGGAGAATTTCCTGGCAAAAAGATAGTATTTGGTTGCTTTTCTGCTTTGCTTTTTATAAGCCTTGGTACTATAACTGTTTATCCATTGTTTAATATTTTAAACCATATACACCTTAACCGTTCGCTTTTTGGTCTTATAGTAGTTAAAATTTTTGGTATAAATGTTACAGGTATTTATTTGGTTCGCTCGTTTGTACAAGCTATTCCGAAAGAAATAGACGAAGCTGCAAAAATTGACGGTTGCGGATTTGCAGGAATTTTCTTTCGCATAATTCTTCCGTTACTTAAACCGGTTATGGCAACGCTTGGAATTTTATCGTTTTCAGCTACATGGAATGAATACCTTATGCCAACAATTTTTACACTTGGAAATCCAAGTCAAAGAACATTAATTGCCGGTGTTGTTGCTTTAAAATCTACTGGGCAGGCCGCATCATCTTGGAATTTAATGTTAGCAGGCTCTGCAATATCATTGATACCTGTTCTAATAGCTTATGCATTTGGAAACAGATATTTTGTATCTGGTCTTGCTGCCGGTGCTGTTAAAGGTTGATGTATTTGAATTATAGGTAGTGTAAAGTAAAAATGAAAGAATGGAATAATGATTTTACAAAATATCGCAGATTTTCGCCCGAAAGCTTATAAATGCTCGATTGTAATTTGTCAAGGGTAAAAATTAACGTGCTGACGCACGCCCTATGAGAGTCTGCCCCGTTGGGTACAAATCACAGTGCGGTCATTTGAAAAATAAGTAGGCGGAAATAAGGATGCGAACAACAAAGTGCTTTGTTGTCGCTTAGAGTATTTTAAGTCTGCAACCTGAGCCGGAGTGGAGTTAGAAAGTGAACTATGAGGTCTGATGAAATTGTAGAAAAATACAAACATCATAATCATTGAATTAGCACTTTCAAATGAGTTAAAGCCGTATCTGGTTTTGTACCAATATTTGAATTGCTTGTTAAAAGCTTCGATAACATTGTTGAAAATATCATCCTTAAAGCTCGCAACTCTGATATGAGGAACGCCAAAGATAGACTTTGTAGGTACTTTGTAAGCCGAATAACGGTCAGTAACGATAGCATTAGGTATGCCATACTGTTTTACACTATTAAACAAACTGAAAGCTTGCGGAGAATCTCTGTAAGGTGATAGGTGGAACCCTAAAACAAACCTTGTTTCACTATCAATGATAAACCAAAAATAATACTTCTTGCCTAATATTTTGACAACAGTTTCATCGGCGTGCCATTCATCCGAATCAAAATTCATTAAGGACATAAGAGCAAGGGTTTTAGAGTGAAATATAGGGGCAAATTTTTTGCACCAATCACTGATAGTGACATGAGAAACTTGGATGTTAAAAAGCATTTCAAGCATTGTGGTAATCTTGCGAAAAGATGAGTCACCTATGTAAAACAAGGTAAGAGCAGTAATAACCAAATGAATGCTATGCCGCATACGTTTGAAATTGCCCTTGCCAATGATGTTGGACATAGACGGCGGTAACTTTACGGTAGGTTTAGCTTGAAAAAATGAATGCTTGCATTTCTTATCGGAACAGCGATAATTTGAGTAATCGTCATAATCGTGATGAAGAAATGCAGACTTGTCACATTTGGGGCAAGAAGGATATTTGCGAGAACGCTCTTTTTTATGAGCGTCGGGTGCAAATTGATGTTTACAAATAGGGCATTGATATTTTTGATTGCCAAATTTATCTTTGCCGTATTTATAGAGTTTTTTGGAGTTGCATTTTGGGCAGCAATTTGGTATAATTTTATCCATGAGATCTTGTCTTCTTTCTCTGATTTTCAGGGAGGTATAGGTTTTAGTGGTAAAACCATTATACCATAAGGAGTTCAAGGTCTCAACTTTCATTTAACTTTACAAAATGGAATTATATAAGAGGGACAATTATGGAAACTAAGATTTTAAATTATACATTCAAATGCAATTCAGATATTGATTTGACATGTGCGAGTCAAAGTGATGATTATATTAAAATAAAAATTGATATTAACTTTGGAAAAAAAGTAAAACCGGAACCTATTGAGATAAGCTGGTTTACACCTGCTAACGGTGCATTTACTTGTTGGAGTCCGCTTGTTTTTCAAGATAGAAAATTACGTCCTAATTGGGGTAAGCTTGAGACAGAATCTCGTTCAGGTCATGGAATGCCTATTCAGTGCTATATTGGAAGCGATGACAATAACCGTGCATCAGTCTATCTTTCTGATGTAAGAACACCTATTACTATAAGGTCGGGTATTCTTGAAGAAAACGGAAAAATTGAATGGAAGCTTGTGCTTTTCTCGCAGCTCATTGGAGAAATATCAGAATACAGCACAGAGTTAGTTATTGATGCAAGACAGCTTCCATATAACAATATAATATCAGAGGCTGTTAAATGTTGGTCTGATAAAGAGGGAGCATCTGACGATAAACCTGAAGCTGCTTTTGACCTTTTGTATTCAACATGGTATTCATACCATCAAAGAGTGACAGATGCAGCACTTATTCCTGAATTAGAGGCTGCAGCAAAATTAGGTATGAAAACTGTTATAATAGACGATGGCTGGCAGCTTGAAACCAGCGCACGGGGATATGCCTATTGCGGAGATTGGAAGGCAGCTAAAAATAAAATCCCTGATTTAAAGAGCTTTTCAGACAAAGTACATTCATTAGGTATGAAGGTTATGCTTTGGTTCGCCGTTCCGTTTGTTGGCGAATTTGCTGAGGTAAGAGAGCGATTTAAGGATATGTATCTTAATGACCTTAGAGAGGGTCAAATGGCATATGTTCTTGACCCTCGTTATCCTGAAACTCGTAAATATTTGTGTGATATTTATGAAAATGCAGTTCGCGAATGGGATTTGGACGGTTTAAAATTAGATTTTATTGATCGGTTTCGTTTAACAGATGTTAGTAAAACTTCTCATCCTGATATGGACACAGAATCTCTTCAAGATGCTATTTGCACTCTTCTTTGTGAAGTGAATGAGCGTCTTAATGCGATAAAACCAGGATTTTTAATAGAATTCAGGCAAGGATATGTTGGTCCCATTATGCAAAAATACGGCAATATGCTGCGAGCTGAAGATTGCCCACAGGATAGTGTTAAAAATAGGGTAGCTGTAATAAATCTTCGTTTAACTACTGAAAAAGCAGCTGTTCATTCGGATATGCTTATGTGGGAGCAATATGATACCCCGGAAGATGCCGCTGAACAGATAATAAATGTAATGTTTTCTGTTCCGCAAATTTCTGTAAAAATAAATGAACTAAGCAAAAATCATTACGATATGTTGGAATTTTACCTTAAACTATGGCAGAGTAAACGCGATACGCTTATGCATGGTGAGTTATATGCTAAAGCGCCTTCTGCAAATTACAGTATAGTTACAGCTAAAGATGATGATAATTTAGTATCTGTTTTATATTCTGAAAAACTGTTTATTGCCGATAAGGATTATGAATGTATTACCTTAATCAACGGAACGGGTGTTTTAGGCCTATATGTTGATGGAAATAACCTGAATTCTTCATATAGTTATGATATTTATGATTGTATGGGAAATGTCGTTCAAAGCGGTGAAACAGGATTGGTGAGCATTAGATATTTTGATGTTCCAAAATCAGGTGTACTTATTATGAACGCAAAAAAATAATTTTTTAAAAACCCACATACAAGTTAATTATATGTGGGTTTTTAATCAATTTTGGTTGGTAAGTTATGTATTTTATATAGTTGTGATTGTAAAAATTTCAGAAATATGATATAGTTAAACATAGATAAGATAGTGAGGTGTTATTTATGCCATTTAAACTTCCGGATATTATCACTGCAGGCGTGTTTGATATGTCAATACGGTACCCAGACGTAAATATTACTTCGCCGCGCAAGGCTCAAGATTTTGAAATTGAAATGCCAATTAAAAATAATGCAACAATACATATTGATAATGTATGCCATGAAGTATCAATTAAAGATATTTTATGCATAAAGCCCGGAATGGTAAGACGTTCAACAAAACCGTATAGTTGTTATTATATTCACTTATCTACTGAAGAAAATTCTATTTCTGATTTGCTTTCAAATTTGCCAACTATTACAAGAATAAATCATGTTGAAAAATTTTATGATATTTATAGTAACATGATAAGCACATTTAATTTTAAATCTGACCCTATTCGTTCGATTGGAATTTATAGCGAAGTTTTAAAACTGATAAAAATGATATATGTTTATAATGAAAAAGTGGAACGGAAAGCTGTTGGAAGAAATGCTGCTGTGCTTAATGCTATTGAGTATATGAATGATAATTTTACTTATGAAATTACTTTAAATGATATTGCCGAGGCAGTTCATCTAAGCCCTATATACCTAAGAGAACTGTTCATAAGTGAAATGGGTATGTCGCCTCATAATTATATTTTAAATAAGCGAATAAAAAAAGCAAAAGAACTTTTAATTATAAATCTTTCATCTATTTCTGAAATAGCAACATTAAGTGGATTTTCTTCACAGTCTTATTTTGATTATGTGTTTAAAAAACATACAGGAATGACACCAAAACAGTTCAGGGCGCAGAGGAGAGTGTGAAAAAAAGTCTGTAAAAAAGATTCCTTCTATGATAGAATATAAATAATATCATAGGAGGAATTTTTTATGGCAAGACGCAGAAGAGAAAGAATGAGCGGAGGGAAAAAGAACATCATAGCCGGCTTAATTGAGGAGTACAACATCAAAACTGAATACGGCGGTCGAATTGAACACCCTGGCCGTTTCAAATTGAACACTTCTGTCGCTTAAAACTGAACAGTAACGACGGAATAACTGTACATTGACATTCCTTAATATGAATGATATCATTAAATTGCTTTTAACCATTTCGGAGGATAAGGCAACGCTGAGGAGCGACCTGAGCGCCGCATATGGGGTTTAGCAAGGAGAGTGATACTTTGGGTGTGTCACTCTTTCTTTTTGCCGGTACATAAACCACTCTCCTTGGAAAACCTTAAAGCGTTAAACCTCGGGTTCGGGCAGAGCCCGATGCACCAAAGGTACCTTAAATATCTGTTACACCTTTACGCTTTCGCATTGATTCCTTGCATTCAATCAAAATTGAATATGAGTCATGTACAATTCGGTCACATATCGCGGGAGTGTGAGACTTTTGAATATAGCGGCCGAGGTGTTCAACCTTGTCCGCCATATTCAATATAGCACCAGTTCAAGTTTTCGGCAGATGTCAGAAAGGTTATGTACACGACCAATGCGATAGAAAGCCTGAACAGCGCACTGCGCCGATTAAACAGCCAAAGGAGCGTATTTCCGAGCGATACGGCACTTTTAAAGGCACTGTATTTGGCAACTTTTGAGGCAGCAAAAAATGGACAATGCCGCTCAGAAATTGGGGCAAAGTCTATGGCGAGCTGTCAATCATGTATGACGGAAGGCTTAATTAGCACAAATTTTCCGCCATGTACAAGGGTAAAATTCACGTTCTCTTGCGAGGGCTCCCTTGACATGCCGTAAAATCCGTGCTATATTACAGCTAAGGCAGAAAAGCTGTAATATGGCTTTTCTGCCCATAAAAAACAAATATTTTGTCATAGAAAAATCTAATTTACAGAAAAAGTCTCACACTCCCGTATTTAAAATTAAGAAATTTAATGTGGGGTATAAATTTCTTTTGTGGCAAGTGGGAATAATGTTGTTGTATCCCATTTAAACAATTTGAGTGCTGAATATTCCTTTGACATGGGTATTTCGTATTCAAAAGATTTATTTTCCTCTAAAGGTTTTATTATGCAATTTATTATAGAATTATTGCTATCATAGAATACTGCTATAAGTGAAGCGCTTTTGCTTGAATTATTTCCTGCAATTTTAACAGCGCTTTTTTCAAACGAAACTTGTTCGGAAATTGGTTTATTTCCGCAGTTTTCTATAACAAATACTGATACGCTGTGTTTTGGAATATTCAATGATTTTAATGATTGCTTGCCTTGTGTAAATTCTTCGTAGATTTCATAAATATCATCTGAAATCAAGTTTCGTTCCGAATAAATATCATTTGCATTCATTGTATACTTGCTTTTTATTATATATTGATTACTTGAATTTATATTTATTTTGTAATCTTGTTGTTCTGATAAGTTTGATACAAAAAGATAAACAGTAGAATTATTTTTCACTGCAAGTGTAGATATATCTCTGTTAGAAGATTTATTATCTGTTTCAGTTAAAATTATGTTTCCGTTAAGCCCTTTGCTATACTTTTTCATAAGGTTTGAAAGTGCTGTATTGGTATATATATTGGCAATTTGGTTGTTAACAAGATTTTTTCCTGCGGTTGATAAAAGGTTTAAATTTTTAATTTCTATATCTGCATAAGTATTTGTACCGGAATTTTTTGCACCGACAACAGATATTTTAAGATATGCAGTTTTTTTGTTTTCTATCGATGATGGGATTGTAATGTCTTTAGTGTCAGAAGTGATACTGTTCCATTCGCCGTCATTGTAATTTTCAAATACTCTTGAATAAGCGGTGATTAAGTAGTTTTCGTTGTCATACCACTCAAATTTCACCTCAAAGGGTTCGGTTGTATTTGCTGTAAATTTAATATCGTATGATATATTATAGCTTTTCGTTGTTCCTATGGTATGATTGTTTTTCAAAAACTCTGTGAGCGGTATTTCTTGAATAACTCCGTCTGCCCAATAACTTCTTCCACTAACCTGAACTCCGTTTTTTTCATTGTTATCAGTCACAGATACTTTGCTTCCGCTTTTTTTCCAACCATAGTTTGAATAACATAATTGAATAGCTGAGCCGAAATATTGGAAAGAATCAAGATTAGAAAATTTTGATATTCTATTTATATAATCAGCAAAGCTTGTGCACATTGCCAACGAGGTGTTTGAAGGTCCTGTGTATGTACTTTGAAATGTTGACAAACCGCCTTCGGTTATAAAGTATTTAAGATTAGGATTTTTAGAATTTGCTATGGCAGTTTCTATATTTTCAAGTTCGGCAATAGAATTTGATATTGAATAATATCCGTAATAGTTGTGCGTTGTAATATAGTTAATTTTAGTGCCAAGCGAATTTATAATATATTCAAGCCAATCACTATATCCCGGTTTAACATTAACGGCAAGTTCAACATCAGGAAATTCTTTCTTTACTGCTTCTATTATGTAGTTGCAAATTTTTACATAATTTTCGCCGGATATTCCTCTTAGATAAAGTTCATTTCCAAGCTCCCATAAAGTTACATTAAATGGGGAAGGATGTCCTAATTCTACACGCTTTTGTGCCCATTCTATTCTTGGTGCTGTTGTATCGGTTGCATCAACAGTGCAAAACGCTATTAAATCAAGCAAATCCCGTGTAACTCTATCAAGCACATCGTAATTAATATTTCCCAAGTTATCTACAACAAATTCAGGGGTTATAGGTGTTTTATACTTTTTATTGTAATCAGTATCAGCCGGAAGTGCGCTAAATATGTTAGCACACATAATTATTTCATTATTTCCGCCAAATGCTTCTGCTAATTTAAGCCGTTCGTATGTGCCGATATATTCAATATCTTTTCGCCAATATTTTTGATTTGACCACTCAGGTGCAATCTGATATGTTGGGATACGATTTTCCAAGCTGCCAAGATTAGCTTTCCAAAATTCGTAGTTTGTACTGTATCCTCCAATTCTGATTTTTGGCATTGTGTATTCTTCTAGTTTGGTTATAAATTCTTGTTTAAATTGGTTTGAACCTTCGGGCACGACTGCTTGTTCATCATCAGAGTGCCAATATGCCCCCTCAAGGCTGTAGCCAAGTATAGAATTATCAACACTTCTAATTGTTTTTGTATCATCAATGGTAAGATTTATTGTGTCATATTTGCTATATTTTTTTAATGAAAAGTTTGAAATGGTAAAATCGCTGAAACTACTTAATTTCTGTTCTTTAATTCCTTGAATAATTATTTTAAGATATGCATTATCTGTATTTTCGTTAATTATTTTCGGTATGTTTAAAGTGATATCTTTATTTACAGCAACTGAATCGTCTATTTGAACAGAATATGTTGAAGTAGTATTAAAGTCATTGGTGGTTATAGATTCTTCAGTTAAATTTCCATTGCTATCTTCAACTTCTTTTACCCATTTGAATATTAGTTTTAATGCTTCAGGCGAACTTTGGTCTTTGTTTAATGATATATTGTAATTGAGGTTATAAACAGAGCTATCTCCCGGTTTGTCACCGGTTAATTTGCTAAAGGTATCAAACGGAATTTTTTGCATAACACCGCTGTAATATCCTTCTCTTCCTGATGCTGTGTTGCCGTTTTCATCAGTTGACAAATTGCCTAAATTACCATATTTTTGCCACGATGATTGTAAAGTCAATTCCGACATAGGTTCGCTTTTTTGTGAATTGTCGTTAGATGTTACGAAAGAAAATTCAAAGTTATCAGCAACAGAGCTTTCAAAAATTATATTATTCAAATGAACTTTGTATTCTGTGAGTGGCTTAAGTTCTGAGCAAGATATAATGATGCTGTTTTGATAAGCAGTTACAGAACTTTGAATATCTTCTATGTAAACATTATTATTTTTAACACTGCTTTGGTCAATGTTTTGGTCGAATACAATCTCAAATTCGGCATCTGTGCATGAAATATCGTAAATATATTGCGATGTTTTTACAGTTGCTGTTTGTTCTGTGTTGTTGAGTGTAAACTTGATATTCTTTTTAAAATAACTATCACTATCTTCATTTGGTGTGTATTCTTTAATAAAGTAATAATTGTATAATCCATTTTGACTAACAAGTGCAACTGCATATGCATTTGTTATGTCATCATCAGCACTGATTTGTTCAAAAGAAGAATTATAATAAAATATATTTTGTGCATCTGTAGATGAAATATCCAAATCAGATACTTTATTTATTGTTTGGTAGTATAAAATATTGTTGTCTGATATTTGTGCGTTGCTTGAAATGGAAGTAATATCAGTATTTGTTTCGCCGTTATATCCTATATCGCCTGCGCTCACTGTTATATTGTCAAGATATATTCCGTAATTTTGGTCTTTATCTGCCAAAAATAATAGCCAGCCATATTCTGCAAAGCCATAGCTTTCTTCTGAGGTTGCCCCCGAAACATATTCTTTTCCGTTTAAGTATATTTTATAGGTGTTGTCAATGCCGTCAGCACCCATCACCAAAGCAGCACGGTTCCAAGTGTTTGCAGGAACATCTTTTCCAGCAGTGAGCTTCATATTTGTTGCTACACCTGCATTATGCTGTCTGCCTCTGAATGCAATCGAAGTGTTGTTTTCGGTTAATTTAAAGTCAAATTTAACAGTAAATTTTTTATAAGAGGTATTGTTTATTTTTGTAAAATTAAGACTTGTATAGTTTTTTCCTGCTTTATCCGATACACAGCTTTCTGTAAATATACCGTGAATGTATAGGGCAGGGTTGTCCGAACTGTCAAATCCGGCATTTTGAACTATCTGTGATGTTAATCCTTGATTTTTCGTTATCACAAGTGCATCCGACTGGGTATTTGCATAATTTTCATAAAGAATTTCGTCACTTGATGCAAAACCAACTTGGGAAGGAGTAATCATTTCCAACATCATAACAAAGATAAGTGTTTTTTTGAGGATATTCATTAACCAAATTTTCATTTCAAACCTCCAATTAAATTTTTCTACATATACATTGTATAATAAATTTTAAACTTAAATATACTATTAAATTATTATAATTTTGAGAAAAATTACTTTTTTGAATTTTCCTATCATAAAATTTTGATAAAAAAACAGTATTTTTTTATATTAATATTGTGAAAAACTATGATAATATGAGGATAATGGATAAGAAAATATTTAATATACGAGGAGCGTGTAGAAATGAAAAAAGTTATATCCCTTATAGTTACGCTTGCTATGGTGTTAACTATCGTAAGTACGGTAGGAATTTTCAGTGTTAGTGCTGTGGCAGACAGAACTTTCTTTAAAATTGATACGATTAATGGAAAATTTGAAAAAGGTAAATACACAAACATGACCGTAGAAAATCATAAAGGTTTTGAAATATACGGTAATGCTGGTGACACAATTGTAAAAACAACACCAGATGTGGGAGATGACGAGGGTATTGGAACAGGTAAGGCATTGCAATTTAATACATCATATGACGGTGTGTCACCTGCTATTTCAGGCGCAATGAGGCTAACAATTCCAAAAATGGATCCCGGTATTATTTCTAATTATAATCTTTGTTATGGCAATTATCTTAATGCAAACGGATATAGTTCTTATGGCTCTATTGACGCTATGTCTGGAAAAACGGTATTTCAATTAACTAAGGAAGATGCGACAAATGCTTACGGAAGAGTTGAGTTTGAAATTGTTTTTACCGAGGATAATATGGCAGTTCTTTTTACCTCGGGTAAAAGTACAAACGCAGTTGCGTTCGGTGTTGGTACAGCTGATGTGCCTACAAGCACTGCTGTAAAACGCTATAAAAAGGTTAGTAAAAATGAAGTTATAAATGCTGTAATTGAGTATAGAAAAATTGATAATTCCTATGGCAATAATGTGAAACTTATTGTAGATAATGAATTAATTGATGGTGTTTATTTTGATAATAATAACCAAGCTCTTTATTATGATAACTGTCGCTTAAGAATTTTAAACGAAGGTTCGAAATCGGCTGATGCATATATGACAAAATTGCAGGTTATTGGTACAGATAACGAAATTAGTCTTGACGGAATTATTAGCATAGGCGATATTGCTGATGCTACATTTGATAACGAGGGCAAAACTATATCTGTTCCCTATGGTACTACAGGTGCAGAGCTTACAACTGCAGTAAGTGTAGCCGGTGGAACTTCAAAAGAAGTTTTAAACTCTGGGGTGTTAAGCACAGGTGATAAATTTACTTTAAAACCTGAAGGTAAAAGTCCAGTTGAATATACAATTATTGTAAATGAGATTGATGACAAACAAATAAGCAGAATAGATTGTGGAACAGGAAGAATGTATAATAAAGCTACAGGTGCAAATGGCAATGTTCCTACTTGGGCGCTTAACTCAACAGATTCTACTAATGGTAATGTTCTGCAATCAGTTGGTTTTGAATGGGATTCAAATGATAGCATTGATCAAATGAAAAATCAGCTTAAACTAACACTTCCAAATACAGAAGGCAAGACGGCAGGTGATTTTAACTTTAGTTGGGATGCAGGTACGCTAAAACAATTAGCAGGTAAAAACTCATATCTACCTGAAGTTGACGCCTTGCAGTATGAATATGGTATACTTGAATATCTTGTTAATTTTGGCGCAGGAGAAATGGCAACAATTTTAAAAACATCTAATGGCTCCGGAAAATATTTTGCTTTTGGAATAGGTACTGATAAAGATGCGCGAAATGGATTGAATTATGTAGAGGTTAAACCCGGTACTACTCACAAAGTTGTAATTCAGTATCCAAGAGAAAATACAAGTAACAAATATATTAAAATGTGGGTCGACGATGAACTTAAATATGCAATTAAAAATACAAATACAGCGCTTAATATTGCAGAAATGAATTTTGCATTTTTTAATGGAAACAACGAAAAAGAAGCAGTTTATATTGATGAATGGAAGGTTACTGCGTCAAATGTTGAATACGCACCTACAACACCAATAGGCGGTGTTTATGCATTTGTAATTGACGATAGCAATGCAAAGCTTGTAGCTTCAAATGCAGCTGATACCGCAGTTAATTATTGTATGATTGTTGCACAGTATGAAAGCGATTTATTAACTGATTGCGAAATTGTTAATATTGCTGTTCCTGCAAAAGCAGATAAGGTTGTGTTTAGAGGTAAAAAGAATTTAACCGGCAAATTAAGAGCATTTTTAGTTAGAGATATGACATCTATTATACCAATTAGACCGTGTGCAGAATAATATTAATTATTTAATATCTAAAAAAAGACGGCAACTCATATTGAGTTGCCGTTTAAAATGAGATAAAACTCAATATATATTATAGATAAAGGAGAATAAGTAAAATGTCAAAAATTATTTTTATGCCACACGCAAATATTCAATATTCGCAGTTAGCACCTGAAAGAAGATATTGGGTAATGAAAAACTGCTACGAAAAATTGTTTGATTTAGTAGCAGGCGGAGATTACAAAATTGCTTTTGAGGCAAGCGGAATTACAATCGAAGAAATGGCAAAACAGGCACCTGAGGTTTTAGAAAAATTAAAAAATCTTGTTGCAGAAGGTAAGGTTGAACCGGTATCAAGCCCATACATACACTTTATGCTTGCAAATATTCAAAAGGAGGTTTGCTTACATTCGTTAAAACATTCACTTGATGTTTGGGAAAAATATGTAGGTAAACGCCCTGTAATAGGTTGGAATCCGGAATGTGGATGGGCAAGCTATATTCCTGATATATATAAAGAAGCAGGTATGGAAGCACTTGTTATGGATGCCGACTCATTAATGCTTTCATTTGACGAAATAAGACAAGCAACAGGCTTACAGTTTGATGTTGCAGGACATTCTAACAAAAATCATCTTTTCAAAATCGAAGAATATATTAAAGATAAGCCTGATTTCTTGAAATTTATTACAAATCCGTCAGTTGCTCCTAACGGTTTAAAAATGATTTTTAGAAGCGACTGTATGGCAAACCTTTTATTGTGGTATTTAATGGGTGCAACAGAAGGCTTAAGAGAAGAGCCTATCAATATGAACGAAATCAAAAATATGTTTAAAAACTGGCAGGATAGAATTAATGAAACAGGTTCGTTCATTATGCCGTATGCAGAAGATGCTGAATATATTGGTTCAAGTGCATACTTCTATGTTAAACAGTTTAATCAGGCAAGATTTTTTGAAGAAGAGCCAAACAGTGTAGCAAGATTTAAAGAAATTTTAGATGCCGCAAAAGAATCAGGCTATGAATTTGCACTTCCAAGTGAAGTTTTGGCAGAAGGCAACCTTTTAGAAAATCCATATGTTGACAACATCGAAAACGGTGTTGCATGGCACGGCGGTACTGCAAAGGCATGGGCAAACACAGAATATTCAAGAATTATGGACCCTGTATGTATGTCTATTTTAAACGGCATTAAAGCAGTTGCAGAAAAACTTGGTGAAACCTTAGATACACTTGATATGGATTTAAACAATGCTATGATGGCATTAGCATCTGCTTGGGTATCAGACTCAAGATGGCCTCCTGACCCAACATCACCGGGCAGATTTAATGTAAGAGAAAGCCTTGATGATATGTATAAAGCAAACAATGCAATCAAAACAGCTATGGAAAAAGGCGGTATTGCAGAAAAACGCGGACTTTACTCACCAAACCTAATGGAAACACAAATTAAAGCTATCGACAAAAAGCTAATGGATATTAAATATTTTGGTGAAGAATAAAATTTGAAGAGGGGGGCGGACATATTCTTGGACTCTGGAAGGAGTAAAATACATATGTACACAAAATTCGGGGTTGACTCTTTTATCCTGCCATATGTTTTCAAAAATTATAACTCCAATTCATCCTCATCATCGTGAGAAAGCTGATATTTCTCGTGTTTTTGTTCATTTTGCTGTTGTTTATAATTTTCAAGCTGTCGGCGGACAGAGTAAATCTCGTTACCATCAATAAAATTGTCGGTTTCGGATTTTGCTGTGCTGAAAATACCTCGTGAAAATGAAACGCCGTAAATATCATATAATTCCGCTTCGGTGTCATATTCAATTTGCGGTCGGATATTTCGGCGAAGCTCACAAAACTCATCAATGTCAAAATTACGAGCCTGTTCCTTTAACTCGGCATATTCCTGCCCGGCGTTGTCAAGTTTTGCGACACTTTCAGCAGAGTGCCGTTCCATAACAGGCATCGCCTTTTGAATATCGGTAATTTTGTTCTTAACTGTCTGAATGTCATTGGTGTTGAAATTTGCTAAAATCGTGTTTTTCTCGGTTTTCAGTTCCTCAATTTGTTCGGATAGTTCATTTATTTGTTGAGTTAATTCACAATACTTGAAAATCTTAATTGGCGGCGTTTTCTCTTTTTCGACTTGTGCTACCTTGCGTTCGTCAATTTTAGATTTTAATTTGGTTGCAACAGATAAATAATTGTCATAATTTGTTTTTAAGCGTGCGGCTTCAAAAGATTTTGCGGTTTTCCACTTATCCGCAAAATTTATAATATATCTGCAATGAATCATAGTTCCACGCAATTTTTCAAGAGCGTTTGCAAGTGATAATATAGTATGTACGGCGGTTTCAAGCAGCTTCTTTATCGCTGCCTTGATTTCACGCAACACTTTGTTATCTGCCTTAATCTGTCGGTTGATTTCGCAACGCTCTGAAATACCGCCGTTTTTCTCAATTCTTCTTGCATAAACACCCTCGTGTGCGGTCGGCAGTTCATCACTGCCTCTTGTTTTATTACTTCGGTGGTCGATACGGTTTTCCGACTTTGTGATTTCAAGATATTTATTTGAAATATCCGCCCAGTTTTTTCGCCATATTTGCAACTGCTCCTCGCTGTTCCAACGCTCCGTTATGGGGTTTTGCCTGCCGTAGCGTGTGCTTTTCGGATATTTTGAAACACGCTCCAA
>NZ_JACRTE010000025.1 GCF_014385105.1 Qingrenia yutianensis
AGGCTCGTTGTCAAGCAAACCGCGGAATAAATGCGGTCGGTTTTAGTAAATTAACGAAATACTGCGATTCATTTCGTTTTTTGAAGCTTTTTTGTGTCCACTTTTGCTGGGAGGGCACAATATGACTTGTGGTGTTCTTTCAAAAACTGTCTGCGTAAGTTACCGTACTTTCCGATTATGTATTCCTTTATATCGGATACCGTTAAATCGGGAAGGTAGTAATCTCCGCATTTTGAATAAGTAATTTTGTCTTTCATATTGTTTTCGACCTCCGTTTGTGATAAAATTGTTTTACAGCTTAATTGGTTGGATATCACCGTCCTTGTTTTCTGTATATAACTACATTTCAATTTGTCACAAATGAGCCGCAGCCATATACTTTATTTAGGTATGGTATGAATACCACCCTTTACAGTATAACGCTTCTGCTCGGTTGTGAATACTGTTCATTTTCCGCACCCACAACATTTGGTCTGTTGCTTTTAGCTGTTCCGTAACACCTTCTTGTTCTGCCATTTTTGTTACCATATCTTTTAGGCATTTATGACAGGTTTCGTCTATTTCTGCAGGGTGTTCAAACAGCTTACCTTCCATAAAAAGAGCTGTATAGTATGATTTATGATGTTCTTTCAAAAATATTTTTCTCAAATTCCCATACTTACCGATATTGTATTTCTTTGTGTCGGGTACTGTGATGTTAGGGATATAGTAATCTTCAACCTTTGTGTATGTTCCGCCGCTCTGTTCAAATATTGATTTCATTGTAAAATCCTCCAAATTTTAATTTTCTACAATATCGTATCAATCCGGCTGTATAACACGTTTTTACCTTTCTTCCTTATCGTCATTTAACATCTGCTAAAATACAAATGCTATACGCAATTAAAAATCCAATACAGATGTAGCAATAACGAAACAACAAAAATCCCAAAAGCCATATTTTAAGCGGTTTTTGGGATTTTCTGTTATGCATTTTCTATTCGGTTGTTACAGAGAGATTTTGAATTGTGTAAAACCTCTGAAAGGCGCAATATTACGCCACTTCTATATAAAAAGTTTCTGTCTTGTTACAACTGTATGTACGGTAGATTTGGAAATACCGAATTTTTTAGCGGCGCATCGTACGGTAGCTTTATTTTCAATAATATATTCAGCCAGTGTAATCACTCTGTCGGATATGTAGTCCTTCAATGAACTTCGCCTCCAATATATCTTATGCTATAAAATATATGTGAGGTTTATAAATTTAATGCACAAAACATCGTGCACAAATGAGGCGCGCTGATTATGACATAAAACAAAACGCTGTTAATACTGTTGAGTTCGGTATATGTTACCACGCTTTTTTTAAAAAAGCAGCAACAAATGTGACGGCGGCAACTATAATTATCCATAAGCCGTTGGCTAACAAATTTTGAAAAACAGCGACGGTCCGTTGCCGAAGATTTTTGCTTTTGTTTGGATAACAATCCGTTTCACGGCAAAACGGTGCATCAGACGAAATATACACATACAGAGTGTTATTTTTAAACTGACTGACCGTAAAATTTGTTAAACTGAAATTTCTTTATCCGTAAACGAATCGTCATCATACATAATCTGCAGGTTGATTTTGTATACGTAAGACCTCTTAACCAGGTCTTCCGCTTTAAAAGTGTTTTTCGGAATTTCAAACAAGTATATTTTTCGGTTGTCCGGTCGTTGAGAATAAGAAACCGGTTGACGGTTAGCACATCGAACAAAGGATTTGCCCAATAATTGCCCGATGCCTTGTTTAATGTATGTTGTCTGCTATAACTTTGTATGTATTTTAGAATGTTTGCAAACATACGGTATGTTTTTTTTCATAAAACATATACGCAAATTCAATGCGGATTAAAAGTGAAAAGTCTGATAAATTTTAGGAAAAATATTTTTACATATTGGCAAAGAAGAGCTTATCACAACAAATGCACATTATATCAAGTACGGCAGACATATAAATTTTTCAAACCCCCTTGCATATTGCGTCAATATGGTATATAATTACTATGATACACAAATTCTAATAAATCAACGCAAAAATAAAAGGAGGAATTGTTGTGTTGAAGAAAATTTTAGCGGCAGTGCTTTGCACATTTATGCTGCTTGGTACCGTTGCGTTTGCGGCAGACGAAATAAAGGCGGGCGATACTGCCTATGTTGTTTATGACGGCACTGTAATGGTTACCAAAAACCCCACTTATTCGGGTGGTATAAGCGAGATAAGTAAAGGAACCGGAGTGACGGTTTTGGAGGCTTATGTAGTCGGAGAGGACAACCGAAAATTTCATAAAATCCAGCTTTCCGACGGCACGGTAGGGTATATCCTTGCTTATACGACGGCTCGTGAAACAACACCGATACTCGGTGCCGGCAAAACTGTTGAAAAAGAGCTGAACAAGCAATGGGCGGCTTCCGATACCGATAAGTATCAGCACGCAATAGAGATGACATTTCTGTCCGATTACATATACGGCGGAAGCAAAACAACCGAGGGCAAAGAAAGAAATTTTTATGCTAAAGTGCCGACGGAATGGGTAAGACACGACCGTCCCGCGTCATTGCCTCTTGTGGGTATGGCTGTCTTGCACATTGGCGATGAGGGAAAAATCGGTTCGGTAAAAGCCTCGTTTTATCCCGGCAATCCGCCGATCAACTATCATTCCAGAAGGCTTGATGAGCTCAAAGTAATAGGGTATGACCCTCCGTTTGCCGAAAAGAGCAGAACGGAATCAAATGCTAACACGGCGTTTTATGCTACAACAACGAGTGAATTTGAGGTTGTTGCCTATAACGATAAATGGGTTGCTGTATGGAGCGAGGGCGGTGTTGACGAATCGCGCGGTACAATCAGACAGTGCGGTGAGAAGGACGGTACTGCTTTCACAAGCTGGAAACCGGCTGTATATTTCTTCCCCAGACAAAACTGTTATATTTTAGATATTAACAATCAGGTATCGACGCCTCCGAAAATCGAGGCTGTAGGTAAGGCAACCGGTCTTTTGATGGTTAAAACCACTCCCGATGATAAAGATTATGTAAAATCGGGTGTTATTAAAATCAACCAGTCGGTTCAGATTGTAGATGCAACTCCGCAGAACGGACATTATAAGATTTACTATAAAAAAGGTCTTTACTATGTTGAAGCAAAGTATGTGAATATGCAGCTTGCAAACACCGAAAAACCGACAACACAGTACAAAGCAATATCGGCTGTCGACTGTGATATTTCTGACGGTTCCTCTGTTGTCGGCTCGGTTAAAAAAGGTGCGGCAATAGACGTTATCGAAATGGACTATGACGGAACAAATTCAAAAATCTGGTTCAACTCGAAAGTATGTTACATTCCGACAAGCAATCTCGATGAATTCACCAAGACCCTGTCCGCAGCGGACACGGCAGCGCTCGGTGCACCTATCGGCGTTCTGTCTGTTGATCAACCTTGGGGCGAATGGGGTGAGCTGACCTATTCTGCCGAAGGACTTGCAAAACTTAAAGAGTTCCGCTACGGATATATCAACGTTGATATGGATAAGATGACAGAGTACAATAAGTGGGTTAGCTCAAACAACGGTGATATCAATAAAATACACGACAGAGAATGGGTAAACGTATACGGTATCGAAGAATTTTCTTTTGACCGTGACGCGGATATGAATGATATTTTAGATCCGGAGGATATTAACCCCTGGATTATAACAGGAAAAATCTACACCATTTTCTATGACGGAGAAATCCGCTATCTGGTTCACGAAGATGATAAGCACGATATATTTACCTATTATCCCGGAAACGGATTCAGCAAAAACTCTGTTGCAAAAACGCAGACTGTTTGCCTGGACGGTCTCAAATATAACACTGTAGCATATAACATTGATGATAATAACTACTTTAAGCTCCGAGATATTGCAAAAATCCTTGACGGAACTATTAAAAGCTTTGACATTAAGTATGACGGTGCAACAAATTCTATTGATATGTTGAGCTTTTATGATTACACATCGGCAGGCGGTGAATTAACGCCGGGTGACGGCGCCGAAAGAACGGCTCTTTCATCATCGGCATTTTTAACGCTTGACGGTGTGCCGATTAAAGCAACCTGTTTTAATATTGAAGGAAACAACTATTTTAAACTCCGTGATATAACCGACGCGCTGGATTGCCGTGTCGAGTGGGATAACAGCACCCAGATGATTTGGGTAATTCCCGCCAGAACCGCATATGATGATCCTGATGAGATAGTGGGTTGATTTTTAAATATATCATTAAAACAAAGAAAAATTTTAGCCGATATGAAGTTTGGAAATCTTGAAACTTCATATCGGCTTTTTTATTTGAGCTGTAACTCTTATTTATTTTTCCGCAGGTTTTGCAATAATAACTTTCTGTCCGTCCTGCCGTCATTCTATGTTTGCTCCGAGTTCTCCGGAGATAAAGAGTGCAGGTTGCGTCTTTTTCTCCGAGCTTTATCGTCGGTTTAACGGAGGCGGGAAGGGAATTTATTATGACATTGCTTATTGAAGTTAAAACAGCAGAATGGCAAATATTTAATTGACGAGTTTGCGACGGGTCTTTAATTGAAAATATAAATAACGCATTAAAACGAAAACACGCATACCGCTTTTTAGTGATATGCGTGTTTTCGTTCACCATTGTTTGACATAAACCATTTTATCGGCAAACGTCAATTTCGGGCGCCTTTTGTATACTAACATATTTATGCGCGAAAGGGAGAAGGGAATGAATTTATTTTGACATTTACACAAGGAGTATTGCCTTTCGCGCATTTATAAAGAGAAGGGAATAAGCTTATTCAACGTCCTGAAGTGCGTCGTAGCCCTCTTCGCCGGTTCTTACTTTGACAACGTTTTCAACGTCGTATACAAAGATTTTACCGTCGCCGATGTGACCTGTGTAAAGCACTTTTTTAGCGGTTTCGATAACCGTTTTAACAGGAACTTTGCAAACTACGATTTCAACCTGAACTTTCGGCAAAAGCGTAGCCTCGCTGATAACACCTCTGTAATATTCGGGTTTGCCTTTCTGAACTCCGCAGCCGAGAACGTGTGTTACCGTCATACCTGTGATACCTATGCTCATCATAGCCGCTTTGAGTTTTTCAAACCTGTCTTGTTTCATAAGAATTTCAATTTTTGTCATTTTAACGTCACTGCCGATTGCCTTTGAACCGCTGTCGCTCTTAAGCACGACGGGGACAGAATCGTCAATGCTTGCACTGCCTGTTACGGGAATGTCAACGTCCGCGCCGTAACTGTCGATTGCAGGCATAAAGTCTGCATATGCGCTGGGAAGTCCGTGCTCTGTTGCGTCAAGACCTGTGATTTCTTCTTCCTCCGAAACTCTCAAGCCGACAGTTGCTTTTATAACAAAGAATGTGATTGTGATTGTAATCGCAGTCCACGCGCCGACCGACAAAACACCGAGAAGCTGCAGACCGAGAAGTTTAAATCCGCCGCCGTAGAAAAGACCGCAAAATTCAGAGCCGGGCGCTGTGGTTGTTGCGAAAAGTCCTACCGCGATTGTACCCCAGATGCCGTTAAACATATGAACCGCAACCGCACCGACGGGGTCGTCGATATGAAGTTTGTAATCAAGGAACCATACACCGAATACAACGAGTACGCCTGCAACCGCGCCGATAATGATAGAACCCAAAGCGTCGGTTACGTCACAGCCTGCCGTGATTGCAACGAGTCCTGCGAGCGATGCGTTAAGACACATTGAAACATCGGGTTTGCCGTATTTTATCCAAGTGAAAATCATACATACAACAGTTGCGATAGCAGGAGCGATTGTTGTTGTTACGAAAATTGAGCCTAACTGTTCAATGCTTGTAGCCGCCGCACCGTTGAAGCCGTACCAGCCGAGCCACAGAATGAATACGCCGAGTGCGCCGATTGTAAGGTTGTGACTGGGAAATGCGTTAACTTTTGTAACCTTGCCGTTTTTGTCTTTAACAAATTTTCCAATTCTCGGTCCGAGAATTTTTGCACCGATTATTGCGGAAATACCGCCTACCATATGTATTGCGCACGAACCTGCAAAGTCGTGGAAACCTATTTTAACAAGCCAGCCGCCGCCCCAAATCCAGTGAGCCTCAACGGGGTAGATGACCGCCGAAATTACTGCCGAATAAATACAGTATGAAAGGAATTTTGTTCTTTCTGCCATTGCACCGGAAACGATTGTTGCCGCCGTTGCGCAGAAAACGAGGTTGAATACAAATGCCGACCAGTCGAATTTATCATATGCGGTGAAAATGTCAAAGCCGGGTTTGCCGATTAAGCCTACAAGGTCCTCGCCGAGGAAAAGACCGAAACCTATGATGATGAATACCACTGTGCCTATACAAAAGTCCATAAGGTTTTTCATAATGATGTTGCCGGCGTTTTTCGCTCTGGTAAATCCTGTTTCAACCATTGCAAATCCTGCCTGCATCCAAAATACCAGCGCCGCTCCTATGAGAAACCAGACGCCGAAGATGTTGCTTGTCACAAATTCTGCTATTGCGCTTGTCATATAAATGACCTCCCCTTACTGCCGTGTTACGGCTTAAAATAGTTTACACCCCGAGGTTTTTGGCGGTAAAGACGCGACCTTTACCGAAATAAAAAAAGCGCCGCGGACTTTATAATCCGCAGCGCCTTTGCTACTTTATGTGCCTATTATAGCACGCACTTTTTTTGATGTCAATACTTTTTTTGAAAAAATGTAAAATACTCCCGATTTTTAGAAAATATTTTTGAAATTTTAATTTTTTACGGCTTAATTTTTGAGCAATTTGTTTAAATTTTCTATATCCTCCGCGCCCGTTTCGCAAAAATCGGCGAGCGGAAAGGTGATGTTAAGCTTGTCATATTTGCTTGCGCATAGCTTACGAAACGGCAAAAGTTCAATTTCTTCCACGCATTTATGACCGTCCGCAATGCTTTTCAGCCGTAAAACGCTTTCCTCACTGTCGTTAAGACCCTTTATTATCACTTGGCGCAGGCGCGTTGCAATGCCTTTTTCGTCAAGGTAATCAAGAAAGGCGAGGGGAGATGAATATTCGCACCCGACGTATTTTTTGTAGTCCGCGCCGGAGGTATATTTTATGTCAAGCATACAGTAGTCGGTGTGTTCCAGCACTGTTTTTATTTTTTCGCTTAACGCAAAACCGCTTGTGTCAAGGCAGGTGTGTATGCCGTTTTCCTTGCATTTTTTGAAAATTTCGGTGCAAAATTCAGGCTGAACAAGCGGTTCTCCGCCCGAAATCGTCACACCGCCGTTTTGCGAAAAATATTCTTTATACCGCGTGATTTTTGCGAAAATCTCACTTGCCGAAAAGCTTTTTCCGCTGTTTAAATCCCACGTTTCGGGATTGTGGCAGCACGCGCACCGCAAAGGACACCCTTGCATAAAAATCACAAAACGCACGCCGGGACCGTCGAGCGTCCCCAGCGTTTGAAATGAGCTTATTTTTCCGAAAACTTCGCCGTTCATCACATTGCCTCGTGGAAGGTACGGCTTATAACCTCGCGCTGCTGTTCTTTTGAAAGCTTGTGGAAGTTAACCGCATAGCCCGATACACGGATTGTGAGGTTAGGATATGCCGTCGGGTCGTTGTAAGCCTCGATAAGTGTTTCGCGGTTTAAAACGTTAACGTTTATGTGATGTGCCTTTTTCGCAAAATATCCGTCAAGAACCGAAACAAGGTTGTTTACGCGCTCGTTTTCATCTCTGCCGAGCGTGTCGGGAGTGATGGAGAACGTATTTGAAATACCGTCACGGCAGTCGTCATACGAAAGCTTTGCAACCGAGTTGAGCGACGCAAGCGCGCCGTTTTCCTCGCGGTTGTGCATCGGGTTTGCGCCCGGTGCAAACGGTTCTCCGGCTTTTCTGCCGTCGGGTGTTGCCTGTGTGTGCTTGCCGTACATAACGTTCGACGTAATGGTGAGCACCGAAAGAGTGTGTTCCGCGTTTCTGTATGTCGGAGTTTTGCGGAGTTTTTCTATCATCATATGGGTTATTTTCTTGGCAATAAGGTCAACTCTGTCGTCGTCGTTGCCGAATTTCGGAAATTCGCCTGTTATTTCAAAATCTACAATATAGCCGTTTTCGTCGCGTATGGGCTTAACGGACGCGTATTTTATCGCGGAAAGAGAGTCGGCAATAACCGAAAGTCCTGCAACACCGAACGCCATAAATCTGTGAACGTCGGTGTCGTGGAGCGCCATCTGCGATTTTTCGTAAGCATATTTGTCGTGCATATAATGAATGATGTTCATTGTATTTACATAAAGGCTTGCAAGCCAGCTTGAATATTCGTCGAAACGTTTTGCAACCTTTTCGTAGTCGAGAACATCGCCGTCAATAACGTCGTTCTGCGGTCCGATGTGTATTCCGCTTGCGGTTTCATATCCGCCGTTGAGCGCCAAAAGCAAAAGTTTGGGAAGATTGCATCTTGCACCGAAAAACTGCATTTGTTTGCCGATTTTCATAGCCGAAACACAGCACGCAATAGCGTAATCGTCACCGTAAATAGGGCGCATAACGTCGTCGTTTTCATACTGAATTGAGTCGGTATCGCACGATACCTTTGCGCAGAATTTTTTAAATCCTTCGGGGAGCTTTGCCGACCACAAAACGGTAAGGTTGGGTTCGGGAGATGAACCGAGAGTGTAAAGTGTGTTGAGCATACGGAAGCTGTTTTTCGTTACCAGTGTTCTGCCGTCCTCGCCCATACCGCCGACGCTTTCGGTAATCCACATCGGGTCGCCGCCGAAAAGCTCGTTGTATTCGGGGGTGCGCAGATGTCTGGCAATTCGGAGTTTCATAACAAAATCGTCGATGATTTCCTGCGCGCCCTCCTCGGTCAAAACGCCGTTTTTTATGTCGCGCTCAATGTAAATATCAAAAAATGTGCTCACTCTGCCCAGCGACATAGCCGCGCCGTTCTGCTCCTTAATTGCCGCAAGATATGCAAAATACGTCCACTGAACCGCCTCGCGCGTATCTTTTGCGGGCTCGCTGATGTCGTAACCGTAAAGCTGTGCCATTTCTTTCATCATTTTAAGAAAGCTTATCTGACGGAAAAGCTCCTCGTCAAGACGGATTGTGTCCGCGTTAAAATTCTTGCCCTCAAGCGATTTTTTGTCGCTTTCTTTCTGCGCGATAATGCGGTCGATGCCGTAGAGCGCAACACGGCGGTAGTCGCCGATAATCCTGCCTCTGCCGTATGCATCGGGAAGTCCTGTGATGATGTGGCTTCTTCTTGCAAGGCGCATTTCTTCGGTGTATGCTCTGAAAACACCGTCGTTGTGCGTTGTTTTGTAGCGGAATTCGTCCTCGATTTTGTCGCTTAATTTATAGCCGTACGCAAGGCACGCCTGACGCGCCATTCTGATACCGCCGAACGGGTTTACGCCGCGTTTTAAGGGCGCGTCGGTCTGCATGCCGACGATAATTTCGTTATCTTTGTCAAGATAACCCGGTTTATATGTCACAAGCGACGACACTGTTTCGGTGTCGATGTCCAAAACACCGCCTTTTGCGCGTTCCTCTTCAAAAAGCGCGTTGAGCTTTTGCATAAGCTTGTTTGTGCGCTCTGTTGCACCGCTCAAAAAGCTTGCGTCACCTGTGTATTCTTTGTAGTTTTTTTGGATAAAGCCGCGGACGTCAATTTCTTTTTCCCAGTTACCGCCGGCAAATCCCTGATGATTTTGATGTGTCATAATTCTCTCCTTTTGGTGCGAATTTTGTAAAAGTATGTCATAATAATACAATATATTGTGTTGTCTGTCAACGGCAAAAACTATATTTAGTAAAATTATACAAAAAAACAAGCCGAAAAAACTTCGGCTTGTTATGGTTAGACAAAACTAACTACTCGATTATTACCGTACCGCTTTCCTCGTCCCAGTCAACGTTTAAACCAAAGCTTTCGGCAATGAATCTTACGGGAACAACCGTGCGTTCGCTCGAAAATTCGGGAGCTGTGTCAAGTGTGATTTTCTCGCCGTTTACCTCTGCCTCAACGCTTCCGACTGTCATTTTTATAACCGTGCCGCCTTTGGTGATTGTCACACTTTGGTCGTTTTCGTTCCATTCAACCGATGCGCCGAACGTTTCGGATACCGCACGGATAGGAGCGAGCGTTCTTCCGTTTTTGGTGAACGGTTTGATGCCGTCGTATTTGTCGAAATCAACGAAATCACCGTTGATAACCGTGTCGATTGAGATGTCGCCGAGCGCTTTTTTAATTTCCGCAATGGCTTTCAAAAATTTCTTGCGTTCTGTTTCGGCTTTTGTTTTAAAGAGCGCTTTTACGTCTTTTAAATATGTTTTGATGTCGGTTTTTACGCCTTTTAAAGCGTCTTTGATAATCTCCGACAAATCTTCGCTGTCCGAATTTGTATCTTTTTCGGTTACCTTTTCCGTGTCTTTTTCGGTGTTTTTATCAGTTTCTTTCACATTTTCTTTTGTTTCTGTGTCCTTGTCCGATTTCGATGTGTCTTTATCGGTGCTTTCGGTTGTTCCGTCGGACTTTTTGTCGGTATCGGCTTTTTCGCCGTCCGATTTTGCGTCTGTTTCATCTTTTGATGATGTTGTATCCTCTGTTTTTGTGTCGTCTTTTGTTTCGTCTTTCGAGGTATCTTCTTTTTTTGTTTCTTCTTTTGATGTTTCCTCTTTCGCTGTTTCGCTCTTGCTTGACGCTGTATCGGACGGTACCTCGCCGCCGTCAGCAAACGCCGTAAAGCCGATGTTTACAAGCATCATTGCCGAGATTAAAACTGCCAGTATTTTTTTCATAATAAGCTCTCCTTTATATATAAAATTTTAAAATACAAACTGAATAAGTATCATATACAAAATCGTTCCGCCGGCGATGGAAATAAGCATTTGTCTTTTCCAAAGGTGCAAAACCGCGGTAAACGCAACCGCAATCATTTCGGGTATGCCGTGCGAACCGCTTATAAAACTGATGTTTTTAAGGCTGTAAACCAGCAAAAGACCGAAAACCGCACTCGGCAAAACACTGCCGAGATATTTTATGTATTTCGGGGTTTCCTTGCCTGCCGGAAACAGCATAAACGGCAGAAAACGCGTGAGCGCCGTGCCGAGAACAATAAGCGCAACGGTGATAATTTTTTGTGTTAATGTCACTGTGCGTCACCGCCTTTTTCGATGTGATTTCGCAAAAATGTGAGTATTGCAAGTATTGCCGCCATTGACGGAATGATGAAATTATCCGCGCCGAAAATCAAAAGGCACAATGCGGAAATCGCAAGTCCCGCGTACGACGGAAGATGATTTTTCTCGTTTAAGAACTGTTCGAGGAAAATCACCGCGAACATTGATGTCATAACAAAGCTTATGCCGTCGGTGTCAAAGGTGATAAACGAGCCTAAAATTCCGCCGAGCACCGAGCCTGTAACCCAGTAAAGGTGGTTTAGGAGCGTGACAAAAAACATAAACCAGCCTTTGTCAATGCCGTTCGGAATAAGCGCGGTGAAATTTATCGAAAAGGTTTCGTCGCACATTCCGAAGATAAGATAAAGTTTTTTTAAACCTGTGTTTTTAAATTTGTCAAGCATTGAAAGTCCGTAAAACAAGTGGCGCGCGTTTATCATCAGCGTGAGAAGAAACGTCTGAACGGGATTGAACGCGCCGAGCAGAATGTTTACCGCGACAAATTCCATCGAGCCTGCAAGAATGGTTATGCTCATAAGCAGGGGATAGACAAAGCTAAATCCCGAAACGTTCATTAAAACTCCGTATGCAAATCCGAGGAACAAAAACCCTGCAAGAATGGGAATGGTGTGCGGAAATGCGGATTTAAAAGCTTTTTTGATGTCCTTGAACTTTGTATGTGCCATATGTATCACCTGAATTGTTATCTTTTTAACACAAGATGAACAGGTATTCCGTCCTTTGTTTTGATTTTTTCCTCGCCCAAAATAAGCGGACGCGCGTAGTTTATAAATGCTTTTGTAACGTCGTTTCCGCGCGCGTTTATAAAGTTTTCGGGGAGTGTTTTTTCCTTGTTTGCAATAAGGTTTATGTCCATTGACGAAATTTTGATTTTGTAGTTTTCGCCGTTTTCGCGCTCAAAAATCATCATTTCACCGCTTACACCGCGCAGTGCGTATGAAACCGCGGTTTTGCCTATTTTGAACGACTCCGCAAGGTCGGTTTTGGACGCAAAATGCGACGCGGCGCGCTGGAGAACGTTTATTTCAACGCTTCTGCATTTACAGCCGATTTCGGTTTTAACAATATTTTCAAGCGTTTTTGCCGCACCGCCGAGCTGGGCGTGACCGAATTTGTCGTTCTGCAAAACATCGGACGCGGCGGCAACATAAACTCCGTCCTTGTTTTTAATTCCCTCCGACACCGCGACGATAACATTTTTGTGCTTTTTGATTTTGTCTTTGACGTCGCTTAAAAATTCGTTTACGTCAAACTGGTGCTCGGGAAGATATATAAGGTCGGGCGCGCATAGGTTTTCACTTCTCGCAAGCGCGGACGCCGCGGTGAGAAAGCCTGCGTTTCTGCCCATAATTTCAACTATTGTAACGCTGTCCACAAAATAGCAGTATGCGTCGCGCGCGATTTCCGCAACCGATGCGGCAACGTATTTTGCCGCACTGCCGAAACCGGGGCAGTGGTCTGTGCCGAACAGGTCGTTGTCAATGGTTTTTGGTATTCCCATAACGGTTACGCCCTTGTCAAACTTTTTTGCATACGCGTTAAGTTTCATAACGGTATCCATAGAGTCGTTTCCGCCGATATAGAAAAAATATTTTATGTTATGCTTTTTGAGTGAGGCGAAAATGTCCTCGTAAATTTCCGAATTTTCTTCAAATTCGGGAAGCTTAAAACGGCATGAACCGAGATACGACGACGGCGTGTTTTTTAAAAGCGATAAATTTTCTTTGTTCTCGAAAATTTTGTTAAGCTCTTTTAGATTTCCGCTTAAAATGCCGTTAATTCCGTTTACCGTGCCGAAAATTTTGCTGATTTTTTTCGATTTGAGCAGTGCGTCGATAACGCCTGCAAGAGTTGCGTTGATGGCGCAAGTCGGACCGCCCGACTGACCTATAACTGCGTTGGCTTTTGTCACTGTAAACCCTCCAAAATATAGATGCAAATATTATATCACTTTTTGTCGGTATTTGTCAACTTGCATAATCCTCAATTATGTGCGCAAGCTCGATTTTTGAATTTACCCTCACACCGCGCATAAATTCCTCGCGGTCGGTCTTTATCATCTGCGACACATTTATATCAAGCGTTTCCAAAAAATTTTGCTCCCCGTTTTTCACTTCATACACATTAAGCGCGCCGTTTTCGCATAAAATAAGATAGTAAGCCTCGATTTCGTCTGCGTTTTTCACGGACGAAATATTTTCCGCTTTCGGTTTTTCGCTTTTGACCGCATTTGTGTTTTCCGATTGCGATGTTTTTGTGTTTTGCGGAAGTTTGGGGCTTGTCCTTACGGAAAAATATGCAAAAAGCGCAAGCCACACAATTAAAAATACGCCTATCACCGACGAGCAAATGGTATAATAAAGTTTTTTATTCATAAAAATCCCTCTTAAAATATTGTTTTTATTGATATTTTTTGCATAAAATTTAAAAATATACATAATAATCGGCATAAAAGGATTGAAAAATAAGCAAAATTATGTTATACTACCGCTATATGTACTTTTGGGGGACAGTTTATGTTTGAAAATAATTTTGAAATTAACAAAGGAGCGAAAAAGAGCAGTATTATTGCAATTATCGTAATTGCTCTCATAGCTGCGGCGGTTTTCGCGTTTTCGCTTTATGTAAAATACCTTTCGCTTCTTGAAATCGGCGCTAAATACGTCAGCGTGTTTTTCACCAATCTGGGCGTAAAAGCCATTGCGCATATAGCAAGCTTTCTGCTGATTTTTGTGCTTTTTTATGCGTCTACATTTGCGGTGGACAAAATCAGCCGTCCCATTGACGGGATTTTGTCAAAGTGGCTCAAAAGCACATGGGTGAAAATTGTGTTAAGCGTCATACTTTCGATTTTCGCAAGTGCGTACGTCAGCGAAACGATATACGAAACGTACCTTCTTTTTGCGCACAGCAAGGAGTTCGGCATACTTGATCCGTTTTTCGGCAAAGACATCGGGTATTACATATTTACCCGACCGTTTCTTGCGTCGCTGGTAAACAGTGTTTTGTCGGTATGGCTTGTGGTTACAATATACTGTTTTGCCATTTATGCGGTCAATTTTTCGGTGAACGAAACTATGGATTTGCGCTGTCTTGCAAAGGACAAAGCGACGGTTATTCACAATATTGTCAACGTTGTAATTTATTTTACGCTCAAAGCGTTTACCTATAAGTTTAAGTCACAGGAGATTTTGTATTCCGAATTTGCCGGCGTTTCGGGCGCGGGATATACCGATATTTACGTTTGGTTTAATTTTTACAAAATCGCGCCGTATCTGCTTTTGACCATTGTTGCGCTCGCGATTGTTTTTCTTTTAAAGGCGAAATACAAGCCGATGATTTTCACCGTTGCCGTTTATCCCGTGACGATTATTGCGGTGTCGCTTGTGTCGTTCTACGTTCAGAAATTTGTCGTTGACCCCAACGAATATACAAAGGAAAAACCGTATCTTTCGTATAACCTTGAATTTACAAAACAGGCATATAACATAAAAGACGTTATCACCGCTGAATTTTCGGCGGACAATAACCTTACCGCGCAGGATATTGAGGAAAACAAAGAGGTTTTAAACAACGTCCGCATTACCGATTTCGGCTCTACGCTCACCGCGTACAATGCGCTTCAGGGAATAAGGGATTTTTACACGTTTTTCGATATTGACATCACAAAATACGATATAAACGGCACTCCCACGCTTGTTATGACCGCACCGCGCGAAATAAGCCAGAGCAAGCTTAAGGAGAGCAATCAGAACTATACAAACAGAATTTTCAGATATACCCATGGTTTCGGCGCGGTTATGAGCCCGTTAAACCGCGTGACGAGCGAGGGACAGCCCGAATTTTTGGTGAGCAACATTCCGCCCGTTTCAAAAAACGGCGCGCCCAAAATCAAACAGCCGAGGGTTTATTACGGCGAAACCGCGGACAAAGACGATTATGCGGTTGTTAACACGGCGATAAAGGAAATCGACTATCTTGAGGGTGCGTCGGACAAAGAATTTCAATATGACGGAAACGGCGGTTTAAAGCTCGGATTTTTAAATAAAGTGATTTTTGCGCTGGATAAATTCGACTATCATATTTTGGTGTCAAATTATATCACAAGCGACAGTAAAATTCTTATCAACCGCAATGTTGCGGACAGAGTGCGCAAAGCGGTGCCGTTTTTAACGTTCGATTCCGACCCGTATCTTGTGGTGGACGGAAACGGAAATTTAAAATGGATTTTGGACGGTTACACAACGTCGGAATACTATCCCTATTCGCAGAGCTGCAACGGAATAAATTATATCCGCAACTCTGTTAAGGCCGTTGTGGACGCATATAACGGCGATGTCAGCGTCTACCTTATGGACAGAACCGACCCGATTATACAGTGCTATATGGACATTTACCCCGGCGTTATTCTCGACGAGGAATTTCCGGCGGATTTGAAGGAGCATATCGTTTATCCCGAATATCTTTTCAAAATTCAGTCGCAGGTTTACGGAAAATATCATGTTGAAAGTGAGGATTCGTTCTATAACCGTTCGGACGAATGGGTTTTCGCGACCGAAAAATATATAAATGAGTCCAAAAGCATAGCGCCGTATTACAATCTTTTGAAGATAGACGAATTTCCCGAAAGCGACTGCAATTTTGTGGTTATGATACCGTATACCTTGAACGGCAAGGAAAATATGACGTCGTGGCTGGCGGCAAGCTGTGATTACGAAAACTACGGGCAAATGGTGTGCTACCGTTTCCCCAAGGGCAAAAATATATACGGAACACAGCAGATTGAGTCGCGTATCGACAACGACCCGACCATTTCAAAGGAGCTTACGCTTTGGAGTCAGGGCGGTTCAAATGTGATACGCGGAAACACGCTCGTTGTGCCGATTAAGAATTCGCTCCTTTATATTGAGCCTATATATATCACATCATCAAGCGCGGAAAGCAGTATTCCCGAGCTTAAAAAGGTTATCCTCGCATATGACGATAAGGTTGTTATGGAGGATAATCTCGGCGATTGTTTGAGTGCGGTGTTTAACATTCCGAGTGATGTTGCCGAACTGCAAAACGGCCCGAACGGTGTAAATTATAATGTTTCTGATGACGCGTTGAACGCGATTATAGCGCGCCTTGTCGAAAATTACGACGCATTGAGCGTTGCGAGCAAGGACGGAAACTGGGTTGCGTTCGGCGAGAAAATGGCGGCGCTGTCGAAAAATATCGGCGAACTTGAAAGCTACAGCGGCAATACATCTGCGTCCGATACAAACCAAACCGATAATACCGCAGAACAGGATAATTCGGAAAATGTAACAGAGTAAATATTTAAGCCCTTCTTTGTTTTAAGAAGGGCTTAAAATAGTGCGACTGATTTTTTATGAAATAAAAAAGTCAGAACAAGCAAAGCTTGTCCGAAAATAACAAAGCTAACCAAATTTATATTTGCCGATGTAGAACACCCCGAAAAAAGGTGTTAGCGACTGCGAGCCGTAAATGAGCGCGCTTGCAAGCGAATAGGCGAACCGAGCGAGCATTTTTTCGGAAAAGGAGGGACAGCGGAGCGGGTGACTGATTTTTTATGAAATAAAAAAGTCGGAACGAGCAAAGCTTGT
>NZ_JACRTE010000026.1 GCF_014385105.1 Qingrenia yutianensis
AATTGAACCGGAAGTCCCCGAACAGACGGAGGTTACATCGGATAATACAAAGGACGAAAACTCAAAAAACCGTCCGTCCCGTGCGGAGAGAACAAACGAAAATCCGCACGGGAGCAAATTTATCTCATTCGAGGATACGGCAAAAACGGACAGCGGTATTAAACCCTCGGTCAGAAAGAAGATTGAGGACATAAAGGCTGATTTGGAAGAAAAGAAAAAGCCTGCTCCCGAAAAGGAAAAGGCTATACAACACAAGCAGCCGCAGCAGAAAAAACGCAAAAAGAAAAACCGGAAAGGCAGAGAGTAAATGAACATTACACAACCACGCTACAGAGAGCCGCCGTAAATATGGCGGCTTTTCGCAATATATAAACCAAACTATAAATTTGTAAAGGAGAATTTTATTCTATGAAAACCAAACATTTTTCTATGAAATCGGTTATTTCAATGCTGCTTGCAGTTATTCTTGTTGCAGGCACACTTCCTGTGTCGGTCTTTGCGGCACAAAAAAGCGATTATGAAGATCCGGCTGATAATTGGCTGAAAACAAATAACAGAACCAATGAGCTTGATATGAACGCAACCGTAACCTATGAAACACAGTGGTGTCCGGTATGCAATAAGCACACAACCGTTTTAACCTACCGTGTACCCGAATACACCAAATCGGGACAGACGGCTATGAATCACGGTGTTAAGTGGTCAGACGGTTATGACCTTGAGGGCAAGAAAAAAGGTAACACCGACAGCGGTACTCCGGGCGTGGACGCAAGCTATACGGGGTATCATTACACAAAGTCTGTGTGTCAGACTTGCGGCACAATTAACTCCGTTGACGGTTCGGGTGCATATAACTTTAACAACAATGTTTACGGCTTGAACTCCTGCGACCACAACTTTTTTATCGACTTTGATAATACGACTTACGAGTTGTATGACGAACATCAGCACACAACCGTATTAAAGAAAGGCGAATACTGCCAATTCTGCAAAGGTACTTATGCAAAGGCTAATATCAAGAAAGAGTCGCACGACCTTTCAAGCACGGTTGACGGACAGATCGGCAACAACCGCTTTTACCTCACGGAAAAGTGCGATGACTGCGGCTATACCACAAGCGAATATGTTGCGGCAAAGTCGGTTGTATCTTCTTATTACGGAACGGCGGACGGTGACGCACATACGGTAAGTGTATCCGATTTATCCGACAGCGGTGTGCATACAAAAATCCGTTACGGCAAAACTGCCTCCGACTGTTATATGACCTCCGCACCGAATTACACCAAAGCCGGATATTACCCCGTATATTATGAAATCTCATATAAATACGGCGGTGAAACAATGGTTGAAAACGGTGTAAGTTATGTGTGGCTTTTGGAGGATAAAAAAGATGATGACAGTACAATAATCGTACTTCCTGAAAAGCACGAACACGATTACCGCTACCTTGAAACCGTTGCTCCCTCTTGCGATAACCTCGGCTATGAACGCTGGCAATGCGACGGCTGCGGAAATCTTGATAAAAGAAATTACACAAAGGCAACCGGGCATAATTATAAGGCAATTACAATTCGTAAAGCGACTTGCAAACAGGGCGGCTTAAAGCTCAATTTGTGTGATAAGTGCGGCAGCTTTTATGAGGAAACCACTCCCGTCGGCGAGCATAAATACAAGACCGAAAATGTGCAGCCGACTTGCAGAAGTGTTGGTTATACAAATCATATTTGCGAAATCTGCGGCAATTCATATATAACCGATATGACGCCTATTATCTCACACGCCTATGAGCGTATCACCAAAGAGCCGACCTGTACCGATAAAGGCTATACGACCTCAACTTGTACTATGTGCGGACTGAATTATGTATCGGATTACACCGAGCCGACAGGTCATAATTGGGACGATGGGCATACCGTTACAAATTCCACTTGTGAGAGCGAGGGTGTAATTGAGTATCGTTGTAAAAACGATAACTGTTCAGAAAAGATGATTAAAGCAGAATCCGCAACGGGACACACACCGGGCAAAGCGGCTACTTGCACAGAACCGCAAACTTGCGAAAAGTGCGGTACGGTATTAGCACTCCCCAAAGGACATAATTATTCCGAAAAGATAGTTGCTCCGACTTGCACAGCTATGGGCTATACAGAATACAAATGCGATAACTGCGATGACAGCTATATTGGCGACTACACCGATAAGGCAGAACACGATTACAAAAAGACCGTAACTGCTCCGAGTTGTACGGCTATGGGATACACAACATACACTTGCAAAAACTGTGATGATGAATTTATTTCAGATTATACAGACAAGCTCTCTCATAATTATAAAGCAGAAATCACAAAACCGACTTGTACGGAATTTGGATTTACAACCTACACTTGTGCCGACTGCGGTGATACCTATGTTGCGGATTATACCGATAAGACGAAACATAATTATGACAAAAAGGTTATTCCGCCTACTTGCACCGAACACGGTTATACCGTTTACACTTGCCCCGATTGCGGAAAAGAGTATATTGGAGATTTAACCGACTGTGAAAAGCATACCTACAAGAAAACCGTAGTTCCACCCACTTGCACAGAAATGGGTTATACAATTTATACCTGTGAAAGCTGCGGCGATAGCTACAAGGCTGACTATGTTGACAAAGCTGCTCACGATTATACAAAGACTGTAACTGTTCCGACTTGCACGGCTCTCGGATATACGGTGTATGAGTGTAAAAACTGTGATTATAAATATATCAGCGATTACACCGATAAAATCAACCACAGTTATATTGCCGATGTAACCGAGCCTACTTGTACGGCATCCGGATATACCGTCTACACTTGCGAAAACTGCGGTAAAACCTATACGGCAGATTACAAGGATATGACGGGACATAATCTGTCTGATTGGATAATTGACGAGCCTGCTACTATCGAACACGCCGGAGAAAAACATATTGAGTGCTTGACTTGCGGTGAGGTACTTTCAAGAGCAGCAATTCCGCAGCTTGTAGAGAAAGACCGCACCGATGAGGACGGAAACTCAAAGGTCGGAGATTTCTCTATCCTTGTAACCAACGCAAATGGCAAACCGATTTTCGACAGTGAAATCAGCATTGACATCAATGATAATGTAACTATCAAATTGCCAAGCGGCAGACTGCTTGATTATGCTGACCAAACCATTATAACTGCAATTAACGCAGACTCACAGACACCAAAAGCTGAATTACAAATTTTTATCTATGATGAAAACAATAACGCAGCAACGGGTAAAACAGATGAAAACGGACAGTTGAAAGTGCCGAACAATAAAACCTCTACCGGCGATAACAGCGGTACTATTGGTAAAGACGATGATGACAGGAAAAACACATTTGTTGTAAAGGCTACCGACAAAATGAATGTCGTTATTCCAAACTGTGAAGTTTACATTGGCGAGAGCAATAATATCGTTGTGGATTTGCCGGAGGGCATTAAGCCGACAAGTGAATATCCTGTTATTATAACCGTTACCGACCAGCACGGGCATCCTCAAATGGGTGTTACGGTTATAACTCTCGGAGATGCAGACTACATCGAAAAAGGCGTAACAGATATGTTCGGAAAAATTACATTGCCGACAGCAAAGGACGGATTTACGGACAATACGGGTAAAGTAAGAATTGACGGAATGTATGTGTTTGTCAATGACGAGAGCGGAGCTATTGAAAATGCTTTTGTGAAATTGAATGATGACAGCACAATTTCTGTAACATTGCCGGACGAAACAAGTATTGACTATGCAAACCGCATTACAGTAACCGTAACCGACAAAGACGGAAATCCGCAGAAAGATATTTCCGTTACCGTTTCGGACACTGTGGAAAATAGCCTGACAGACAAAACTGACGAAAACGGAAAAATGGTTGTGCCGCCGCTTTCGGAGGATATTACTGATGAAAACGGCATCGGCAAGGTCAATGGGTATAATGTGGTTGTAACCGATGAAAAAGCACCGATTGCCAATGCGGTCATCACAATTTCAGAGGACGGCAGATTATCTGTTAAGCTTCCCGAAGCAAACAAGATTGACATCGAAAACAGAATCAGCGTTGTTGTAACCGATAACGAGGATAAGCCTGTTAAGGGTATGACCGTTGTAATCTCTGAAACCGCAGCCGAGGACGAAGCAAAAACGGCGGTCGATGTTACAGACGAAAACGGAAAAGCAACCGTGCCGCCGACAAACATTGATGTTACCGATTTCAACGGCTACGGCGAAGTTGACGGATATATTGTAATCGTGAAAAATGTTGTCGGAGCTATTGAAAAGGCACATATCAGACATAATGCCGAAGTAAAAAATGAGGACGGCACAGTTAAATCGGCAGAAAACATTTCTGTTGAATTACCCGAAAATATTAAATTTGAGTATGCGAACAGAATTACAATATCGGTCAGCAAAAAAGTAGACAACACGGCAGTTAAAGGTATGACGGTTGTTACTTCCGAATTTGTTATTGAAGGAACAGAAACAAAATCTTTGACAGGTGTTACCGATAAAGACGGAGTTATCATTCTTCCGCCGTCAAATGAGGGTGTAACGGATAAGGATGGAAAAACGGATATTTCCGAAACTACACCGGGCAAAGATACGGACGGTGACGGCAAGGAAGATACCGAAGAATCAAAAACGGAATACAACATTACCGTTGAGGATACCAAAGAAAAAATCGAAAATGCGTATATCGAAATAAAGGACAGCAAAATTACCGTTACGCTTCCCGATACGCATAAGCTCACAACTTCAAATCAGACAACCGTAACTGTTACCGACAAAGAAAATAAGGCTGTTAAAGGTGTGTCTGTTACAATTAAGGACAAGACAACAGAAAAGACAGCAACAACCGATGCAAACGGCAAGGTTACACTTCCCGTCAAATCAACAGGTGGCGGCTCATCCTCCGGTGGTGGCGGTGGTCGTGGCGGCAGCAACGGCGGCGGATATTATACAACCGTAAATGTTAAAATCACCGACAAGGACGGAAAAGCCGTTACAAACTTCTCAAAGAGCACCGACAGCAAGGGCAATTTAACAATTACTCTGCCGAGCGGAAAAACGCTCGATAACGGAAACTTTTATACTGTTACCGTAACCGATAACAAAGGCAACGCAAAAGCCGAAACCTCTGTAATTCTCAAAGACAGAAACAAGGGCGAAGCAACAGGAACAACGGATAAAAACGGTATGCTGATACTCCCGGCATCAGAGCATAAGGCATATATTTTCGGGTATAATGACGGCACTTTCAGACCGGACAACAATATGAGCCGAGCTGAAGCTGCTGCTATCTTTGCAAGGCTTATTTCCGAACAGAAAGGCGAAAAAATCAGTGGTAAGTCAAACTTTAATGATGTATCCAAAAATGAGTGGTATTCCGATTATATAGGTTATCTTTCAAAGTACGGTATTATTAAAGGTTACGCAGATAACACATTCAGACCGGATGATAATGTTAGCCGTGCAGAATTTGTGGCAATGACGGTTAGATTTAATTCTCTGTTTAATGATGTTAAGAAAGGCAGCTACACCGTAAAATACACTGATGTTGCAACAAATTATTGGGCATATTCCGATGTTGCCTACGCAAAACACGCAGGCTGGCTCAACGGATACGCTGACGGAACATTTAAAGGCGATAACGCTATTACCCGTGCGGAAGTGGTGACGGTAGTCAACCGGGCAACAGGCAGAAAAGCTGATGAAAGCTATATTACAAAGAATGTATCCGTACTCAACAAATTTACGGATATTCGCAACAATTCTATGTGGTATTATGCAGATGTGATGGAAGCAGCCAATACACATCTTGCAAACTCAGCAAACAACACTGAAACTTGGGTGAAATAATCCTTTGTGCAAATGGGAGAAAGCAGTCGGAAACGATTGCTTTCTCGTTGTTTCTGTGGTATAATATTTGCAAGATAAATCGGAATTTATATATAAAGGAGAACATTGATGAAACTGTTTTTATGTTCGCACTTTTCAAGTGTAGGAAGTCTGATAAAGGAAGAAATTGAAAATAAAAAAGTCGCATTTATTCCAACAGCTTCGCTGCGTGAAGGCTACACCGGTTATGTTGGCTCGGCTCGAAAATTATTCAAAAAGTTGGGAGCAATCGTAACTGAAATTGATATTTCAACGGAGGCTTATTCAACGATACAGTCTGTTTTTGAAGATGCGGATGTGATATATTTTACCGGCGGAAATTCTTTTTTCCTTATAGACCAGCTCCGTAAAACGGGAACGGATGAGCTGTTGAAGAAAGAATTGGCAAAGGGAAAACTGATGATTGGTGAATCGGCAGGTGCGATTATATGCGCTCCAAGCATCCAATATATCGAGCAAATGGATGAAAAGCCGGAGGACTACTCACAAGAAGATGATGCAGGGCTTGATTTGATTGATTTCTATGTTCTTCCGCATTATCTTACAGCACCATTTAAGAAAGTTACCGAGAAAATAATGACTGAGTTTTCGGATTTGAATCTATGCCCAATTAACAACCGTCAGGGAATTGTAATTGATGGTGAAGGTTCAAAGGTTATTTGCAAAGACTAATTTGAAAATTCCGGTTTATATGACCGCTTTTAAGGCAACCTACGGGTTGTCTTTTTCGTTTCAGAAAATTTTTTGACGGTCTTTTTGTATGATGATATAATAAAGATACCGAAAAATATTGAAACGGAGGAATGTTCAAATGAAACGAACAGTATTTACAGGCATAATGATAATGCTCATTTTATCAACTGCAGTTACTGCACAGGCGGCACACACGCACAAGTATACAAAACAAAATTCAAAGGTTTATGTATGTGAGTGCGGAAAGGAAAAGCCGCTGTATTCCTTAAAGGGCGAAAGAGTTATAACGCTTAATTGCAACGGCGGCTCGTTATACGGCGGAATTTGCAAAACCGACATCACAGAAGCCGTTACGGAGCAGAATAAAATTAAACTTCCGCTGCCGTATAAAAGCAGCGACTATCAGTTTGAGGGGTGGTTTACCGAAAGCGGCGAAAAGGTATCGTCTGATACCGAGTATTATTCCGACACAACACTCTATGCCCGTTGGAGCTTGACGGGAACACGCACACTCACCTTTGCCGCCGAGGACGGCTCATATATTGAGCCTGTCATAAAACCGCTTGGCATTGCAATATCGCTTGCGGAGTTTATTCCGACAAGATACGGCTATGACTTTGACGGTTGGTATTCAGACCCGCAAACAAAGGAAAATCGGGTAACAGCGTTTACTTTCAATGACAGCGATACCGTTTACGCAAAATGGATTCCAAACGGAACGGTGATATATAACACTCCGGCGGTACAGAGAGTTTATGCGACCGATGATGAAATCCTCGCCTTTGGTAATTACATTGATGAAAAGACGGGTGTACCTGTCACGGCACAATGGGTTAAGCAGAATAAAAGATTAAATGAGCTTATGGAAATTTACAACGAAAAATTCTGTAAGTAACGCCTATCACACTTTTGGGGGCAGCTTTTGTATAAGGAAACTTATGCAGGGGCTGCCCCTTTTATTTATTTCCGGAAAGGACTGATAACAATGCTTCAAATTTTAATGACAGTAAGGGATACCTCGTGAACAGACAGGAAAATCAAAAGACAATATATATCCTTCTCGGAATACTCTCGGTATTCGTTATATGGCTTGCCTTAATGGTTGCCGGGTGCTATGATGAGGGCATAAAGTTGTTTGAATTGCTTGACCGTTTGACCGTCGCTATGAATAACCCTACACATATCACATTGAATGAGTATAGCTTAAAAGCCGTACTCATTTTCTTGTTTTTGTACGCAATGGGTATCGGCGTATATTTTTCGTCAAGAGAAAACCGCCGACCGGGCGAGGAACACGGCTCGGCTCGCTGGGGCAATGTCAAAAGCGTTGTCAAGCGGTATATGGATAAGGACAGCTATAAAAACATCATTCTATCTCAAAATATGCGGCTTGGCTTAAACGCAAAAAAGCACAGACGAAACCTCAATGTGCTTGTGGTCGGCGGCAGCGGCGCCGGAAAAACCCGGTTTTACGCAAAACCGAATTTAATGCAGTGCAACACTTCTTTCATAGTCGCAGACCCGAAGGGCGAAATGCTCCGAAGCATTGCACCGTTACTCATCGAAAACGGCTATGATATTAAGGTGTTTAACCTAATCGAGCCGGAAAACTCGGACGGATATAATCCGTTTGTGTATATCCGTAAAGACGAAGATGTTATAAAGCTGATTTCAAACCTTATTCAGAATACAACACCGAAAAACGCATCGCAGAATGACCCGTTTTGGGAAAAATCCGAAATTGCTCTTGATTCTGCTTTAATGCTCTATCTTCTGCACGAAGCTCCGCCCGAAGAACAGACCTTTGAAATGCTGATGTTCTTAATCGAAAACGCCGCAACCGTTGAAGATGAGGATGAAAGCGGCTACCAAAGCCCGGTGGATATTCTTTTTCAAGGCTTGGAGGATGAAAAGCCGGAGCATATTGCAGTACGGCAATATAAAATTTTCAAACAGGCAAGCGGCAAAACAGCGAAGTCGATCCTTATTTCAGCGGCGGTGCGGCTTGCGGCATTTAATTTACCAGAGATAGCGAAAATGACTTCATACGATAATCTTGATATAGGCACTCTCGGTGAACGCAAGCGAGCCATATTTTGCGTTATTCCCGACAATGACAATTCCTTTAATTATCTTGTCGGAATGTTATATACACAAGCATTTCAAGCGTTGTATTTCAATGCGGACAATAATCACGGCGGCGAGCTGCCTATCCCCGTGCATATCGTGATGGACGAGTTTGCAAATGTCGCTCTGCCCGATAACTTTGAACGCATACTTGCAACAATGCGGTCACGGCGTATTTCGGTATCAATTATTATTCAGAATATGGCACAGTTAAAAGCACTTTTTAAGGATAGCTGGGAAAACATCACGGGTAACTGTGATACGCTGCTTTATCTCGGCGGCAACGAGCAGTCAACACACGAGTATATTTCAAAAATGCTCGGAAAAGAAACCATTGACACACGCACAAGAGGTATTACAAAAGGTCAGCACGGCAGCAGTAACACCAATTACCAAAACGCCGGGCGTGAGCTTTTAACGCTCGATGAGGTGCGTCTGCTTGACAACAGCAACTCCCTTATTTTTATTCGTGGAGAGCGACCGTTAATTGATAAAAAATTCGATATACTGTCGCACCCGAATATTGCAAAAACTGCAGACGGAAAAGCTGTGCCGTACAAGCACAGCAAGTCGGAAAAATATTTACGAAATGATTTATCCTTTACCATAAACGAGGATTTATCAAATATCAAGCTATTGGAGGTTGACGGGGACAATGTGAAAACATTTTATTTTGCAAACCCACAAACAAAACAAAATGAAATTTTGGAGGTAACAGACAATGAAAAATCAGAAAACAATTCAGAAAATTGCAAAAACACAGAAAATTCTCCGCAAGGCTAAACTTGTACTTACGGTACTTGCAGTTATGATGACCGCACTCACGGGAACGGTTTTTGCCGCTGACCCGCTCGGAACGATAAACAGCCTTTCAGATTTTATCTTCTCGGCAATTAAGGCTATCGGACTAATCCTGCTCGGCTTCGGTGTTGTGCAGATAGGTCTGTCGCTTAAATCTCACGACGCATCGCAGAGAGCAAACGGATTTCTGACATTCTTCGGCGGCGTCATCATTGCATTTGCGAAGGATATTTTGGATATGATAATGTAACCACAGATATTAAGCCGCCGTCTTTTGCAGACGGCGGTGTATGCGTAAAGAAACGGAGGTGAATTACCTTTGAGCGATAATTGGATTGTAGCCAACCTTGAAAATGCGTTTTCCACTTGGAACGATAAAATGACGGAAATATGGTCGCTGATTACAACCTCGCCGCAAAACTTCAAAGGCGGTGCAATTTGGAATGTCATATCCGGCATAAACGGAGGACTTCAAGCCATAGGACTTGGCTTGCTGGTCCTCTTTTTTGCTATGAGCATATTCAAAAGCACAGCATCATTCCGTGACTTTCAGCGACCGGAATATGCCTTAAAGCATTTTATTCGCTTTTGTGCGGCAAAGGTGGCAATTACATACGCAATGGACTTAATGACGGCGATTTATTCTATCTGCGGAGGAATTGTAGAACAAATCGCAGGCTCTCTCGGCGGTATCGGCGGAGCGTCCGTTACGCTTCCGGCGGCTATTGAGCAAGCCGTGGAAGATACGGGTTTTTGGGCGAGTATTCCCTTGTGGCTTGTAACGATTTTAGGAAGTCTGTTTATTACGGTGCTATCATTTATAATGATTATGACTGTGTACGGCAGATTTTTTAAGCTCTTTATTTACACCGCAATAGCTCCCGTGCCGCTTGCGTCCTTTGCCGGAGAAACAACTTCATTTATGGGAAAATCATTTGTAAAATCATATGTCGGTGTTTGTATGGAGGGTGCGGTTATTGTGCTTTCGTGCATTATATTCTCCGCATTTGCGTCGCACAGTACGCCGACGATAGATACAAGCATTACAACCGTCACTATGATATGGAAATATATCGGCGAGGTGATTTTTAATATGCTCGTTTTGGTAGGTCTTATCAAAGGAGCAGACAGAATTGTTAAAGAATTATTCGGAACATAAGGAGGACACGATTATGAGTTACAAAAACAACGCTATCAGCAGTGATGACCCGAAGGCTATTGAAAAGCTGACGGAAAAACTGCAAAAATGCGAGGAATTGCAAACGCTGATGAAAAAAGCTAATGCACACTACAAAAAGTACGGAACGGTAAAAGGTTGTGAAGGCATATCTGACGAAAAGGCTGAAAATTTGGATATGTCAGCTCGCTCCGTTCATTATCATTGGGAAAAGCAGCCTTTTCCCTCATATCACATCACAAACAACGGTGCGGAAATACGCCGTATCAAAAAGCGTATTGAAAACCTTGAGGCTAACAAAAATACGGAGTTTGTCGGCTGGAAATTTAACGGCGGCGAAGCGGTCATAAATGAGGATAAAAACCGTTTGCAGCTTCTGTTTGATGAAAAACCGAGCAAAGAACAAAGAGAAACGCTCAAAGCAAACGGCTTTCGGTGGGCGCCGAGTGATGCCGCTTGGCAAAGACAGCTTAATCCCAACGCTTTCTATGCGGCAAATCGGATAGATTTCATTAAACCCGAAAACGGTGAAAGACCTACCGACTTGCAGCCAAAAGAACCGAAAAAGAGCGAGCCGGAAAGATGAGGAGGTAATCAATTTTGGAGATAAGAATCAATAAGGAAATTAAGGACTATCACGAAAGCCTGTTTTTCGGACTTTCCACACGGCAGTTTATCTGTTCGGTAGCGGCGGTCGGAGCCGCTGTCGGGATATATTTCGGACTTAAAAACTATATCGACAAAGAAACGGTATCTTGGCTTTGTATTGTGGCGGCTTCACCTATTGCCATTGCCGGCTTTTTCAAATACAACGGTATGAACTTTGAAGAATTTGTCGGAGCGTGGTTTAGGTCTGAATTTCTCGCTGCCGGAGTGCGAAAATTTGAAAGCACGAATTATCTTTATGAAATGATAAAGGAGGAACTCACAAATGGCAATGCTAAATCTGTTCGGAAGAAAAAACCGAATAAAAAAGCAAAAAAGAAAAATTGCAAGGACGGTTCAGCAGTCGATACCCATTGATGCGATATACAAAGACGGTATTTTTCGGACGGGACGGCTGTTTTCAAAGTCGTGGAAATTCTCGGACATAAACTATGCCGTAGCTTCAGACGATGACCAGCTGCAAATGTTCCTTGCCCACTCTGCAATTCTTAACGGACTTCCGACAGACGCTATGGCTGAAATCACGATATATAACCGCCAGCTTCACAATAAGGTGTTTGAGCAAATCACAACACCGTCCGATAATCCGAATTACAGAAAATACACACAGGAACTCAATGGCATACTCTGTGATAAAATGTCGGAGAGCAACAATATTGTACACGAGAAATATATCACGGTTGCAACCGAAAAGAAAAACATTGAGGAGGCTCGGACATTCTTTACTCGTGTGGGAAACGATTTAACAGCCGATTATGCGAAAATATCGTCAAAAATAGCGGAGCTTGGATATAAAGACAGGCTTCGCATTTTTAATGACTTCTTCAAAACGGGCGAAAATGAAGAATTTGATTTTGACATTAAAAAAGCTATGGCAAAGGGTGCCGACTTCAAAGATTACATTGCTCCCGACAGCTTGGAGTTTAAGAAAGACTATATAAAAATCGGCGATAAATACGCAAGAACGGTTTTCTTAAAGGAATATCCCTCTTTCCTAAAAGACAGTATGATTTCGGAATTAACCGACTTTTCAAGAAGTATGATGTTATCCATTACCATTCAGCCGATACCGACCGATGAGGCGGTTAAAATCGTTCAGAAAAAACTCCTTGCCATTGAAACGGATATTACAAAATGGCAGCAGAAACAGAACGAAAACAATAATTTTTCCGCCAATATTCCGTATGAAATGGAGCAAATGCGAAAGGAAATCAAGGAATTTTTAGACGACCTCACCACCCGTGACCAAAGAATGATGTTTGTAACGGTTACGCTATTGCATATTGCCGACAGCTTGGAGCAGCTCGATAACGATACCGAAACGCTGATGTCGATAGGCAGAAAACACCTCTGCAATTTTGCAACGCTGAAATATCAGCAGGAGGACGGTATGCAGACGGTCTTACCTTTCGGAATTCTGAATATAAAGGCAATGCGGACACTCACGACCGAAAGTACGGCGGTATTATCTCCGTATAAGACACAGGAGATTATAGACAAAGGCGGTTTGTATTACGGCATAAATGCAATATCACACAATTTACTTATGTGTAATCGCAAGCTGTTACTCAACGGAAACGGCTTTATTCTCGGTGTGTCGGGTTCGGGAAAATCATTTGCGGCAAAAATGGAAATTCTGATGTCGGCTCTGTTTTCAAATGACGATATTATCGTCATAGATGTTGAGCGTGAGTATGGCTCGCTTATACGAAATCTCGGCGGTGAAGTTATCACGCTTTCAGCTTCATCGAAAAACCATATCAATGCACTTGAAATAAATAACGATATTGATATGGACGAAAACCCCGTGTCGATAAAATCGGAATTTTTAATATCTCTGTTCGACCAATTATTAAAAAGCAATGATTCAAGGCTCGGCGGCGGTGTCGGTGCAAAGGATAAGTCTATCATTGACCGCTGTGCAATTAAGGTTTACGGTGAATATTTAAGCGGCAAATCGGAATATATGCCGACTTTGGTGGATTTTAGAAATGAGCTTTTAAGACAGCCGGAGGACGAAGCACAAGACCTCGCACTATCACTTGAAATATTTACAACAGGCTCACTTGACGCATTTGCACATCAGAGTGATGTTAATACAAATAACCGTATTGTTGCGTATGATATTTTGGAGCTTGGCGAGCAGATGAAGTCTATCGGACTTTTGATTATGCTTGATAATATTTTTAACAGAGTTATGGCAAACAGGCGGCGTGGCAAATACACCCGTGTTTATGTCGATGAAGCACACTTGTATTTCAAAAATCCGTACAGTGCAGATTTTCTTTTGAAGTGCTGGAAACGGTTTAGAAAGTACGGTGGACTTTTGACAGGTATCACGCAGAACATTTCCGACTGCCTGTTAAATGAAACGGCGAGAGGTATGCTTTCAAACAGCGAATTTCTGCTGCTCTTAAATCAAGCACCGTCAGACAGAAAAGACTTGTCGGAGCTGCTTTCTATATCTGATACGCAGATGAGCTATATCACCAATGCCGGAGCAGGACGGGGACTTATAAAGGTCGGCGGTTCCATTGTGCCGTTTATCAATGAGTTTCCGACAGACACGGAACTCTATAAACTGATGAGCACGAAGCCCGGCGAGGGTTAATAAAAATCATTAAATTAAATACGGCGGATTTTCTAAACGGAGATCCGCCGTTATCATTAGGAGGACGCTATGAAAAACAAAATGACAGAAAAATTATTTGAGCTTGCCTATACCGACAGTATGACAGAAGTGCAAAATCGCAACGCTTATGAGGAACGCTTAAAAAAGCTCCGAAAGCCTAACGCAAACATTTCTCGCATTACGGTTGTTGTTGTCGATGTAAACGGCTTGAAAGAGATAAACGACAGCTACGGGCATTTCAGCGGTGATGATGCGATAAAAACCGTTGCAAAGGCACTGAAAGATACTATCGGATTAAAGGCTGATATTTACCGTATCGGCGGTGATGAATTTGTCTGCATATCCGAAAGTAATGTGCTACCGTATATATCGCAGTTCAAAGACACGATATATTTTATCAATAATGAAAGGCTGTATAACCTGTCTGTTTCAATAGGCTATTCAAGATTCCACGAAAAATACAGTAAAGGTATTGACGATATAATCTGCCGTGCCGATGAGAAAATGTATAAGGATAAAAAGAGTAAAAAATAACGCCGGAGGTGATATACTTTGAGCGAAAAAGATATAAAGACAAAGCCGAAAACAACCACTAAGGCTGTTCAGAACGCTCCGAAAGCCGCAGACCGCTTTGCAAAAGAAGCTATCAAGGATATTAAAACTGTGTCAAAAGATGTGATTATCAAAAATACCATAGATAAGCAGCTTGACACACGGCAGTCGGAACAGACGCAGCGAGCCGAAGTTGAAGCAACCGAACAGGTTGAAAACATCTACTATTCCGCTATCGATACTGTTTACCAAAAAGGTAAACATTTTGCGGAAAACAAGTTGAAGCAGCACCGTCAGCAAGTAAAAACAAGGCAAAATCAAAATGCGGATACACTACAAAATAATGATATTTCAGAGGTGCAGAACACACCAAAGCAGCCTGACAATGCTCCGAAAACAAAAGAGAGCATACAAGCGGAGTATAAAATATCTGCACCCGAAAATGTTCCAGAGGTGCAAAACTGTGCCATCCCAGTAAAAATAGACACAAAAAAGCTCCAAAAAACGAAATGAATCGCAGTATTTCGTTAATTTACGCAAACCGACCGCATTTATTCCACGGTTTGCTTGACAATGAGTAGCCGGTATGATGCACCGGCGAAAGAACGAAGTAGCCCA
>NZ_JACRTE010000027.1 GCF_014385105.1 Qingrenia yutianensis
CAAAGCAAAATCGAGGTCAAATATTCAAATCTTACGGGTGAGTGGAATATTCAAGGCAAGAGCGCCGATAAGGGCGTTAAGGCTACCAACACCTATGGTACAAGCCGTATCAGCGCTTATAAAATTATTGAGGATTCGCTTAATCTGCGCGATGTGCGTATCTTTGATTATATTTACGATGAAAACGGAAATAAGGTTGCAAAGCTGAATATTAAGGAAACCACCATCGCCCAGCAAAAGCAGGCGTCAATCAAGCAAGCCTTTGAGGATTGGATATGGAAAGACCCCGACAGGCGTGACGACCTGTGTAAAATCTACAATGTTCGGTTTAACTCTATCCGTCCCCGTGAGTATGACGGCAGCCATATAACCTTCAATGGGATAAACCCCGAAATAGCTCTGAGGAAACACCAAAAGGACGCTGTTGCACGAATTATGTACGGCGGCAATTCTTTACTCGGTCATGTGGTCGGCGCCGGCAAGACTTGGACTATGGTTGCGGCAGCAATGGAATCACGGCGGCTCGGACTATGCAATAAATCGCTGTTTGTAGTACCCAACCACTTGACCGAGCAATGGGCAAGCGAATTTTTGCAGTTATATCCGGCGGCAAATATTCTTGTTGCAACAAAAAAGGATTTCGAGATGAAAAACCGCAAAAAATTCTGCGGCAGAATTGCAACGGGCGATTATGACGCCGTTATTATCGGTCATTCGCAATTCGAGAAAATACCGATGTCGGCAGAACGGCAGAAAACCATACTGCAAAATCAGCTTGACGAGATTATTAACGGAATAATCGAGGCAAAAACCGAAAATGCGGAGCGTTACACGATTAAGCAAATGGAAAAGACAAAGCGTGGACTTGAAGCAAAGATAAAAAAACTCAATGACCAAGAACGCAAGGACGATGTTGTAACCTTTGAAGAAATCGGTGTTGACAGAGTGTTTGTGGATGAAGCACATTATTACAAAAACCTTTTCCTTTACACAAAAATGCGAAATGTCGGCGGTATCGCACAGACCGAAGCACAAAAGTCAAGCGACCTGTTTATGAAAACACAGTATCTTGACGGGCTTACGGGCGGAAAGGGCGTTATTTTCGCAACGGGAACACCTGTTTCAAACAGTATGGTTGAGTTATATACTATGCAGAGGTATTTGCAGTATAAATCGCTCCAAGAGCGTGGATTACAGCACTTTGATAGCTGGGCGTCCACCTTTGGTGAAACCGTATCGGCAATGGAGCTTGCACCCGAGGGCTATACTTTAGTAGGACGATAAATAATGCGTTCCTAAATTGAAAATAGGTTATCAAAGTCGGTTGCAGAATTTCAAAAAATATTTTTTTGATTCTTTGAAAAACAGTTCCGCTTTGTATCCCTATTTTCTCCTATTGGTAGAGGGAGTAATACTTTTAATACCAAAACAGATTACATAAAGAAAGGAGGATAAGAGAATGTCAAGGACTTCAAAGATTACAGCACTCTATGAGCGTTTATCACGAGATGATGACCTCAATGGTGAGTCAAATTCAATCACCAACCAAAAGAAATACTTGGAAGATTATGCTCGCAGAAATGGGTTCACGAATATTTGCCATTTTACTGACGATGGTTTTTCGGGTGTGAATTTCAATCGTCCGAGTTTTCAAGAGTTGATTAAAGAAGTAGAAGCAGGAAATGTCGCAACGATTATCGTTAAGGATATGAGCCGATTGGGGCGAAACTATCTGCAAGTCGGCTTTTATACGGAAGTTCTGTTTCCGCAGAAAGATGTCCGTTTTCTTGCAATAAACAACAGCATTGACAGTAATAATGCTTCGGATAATGACTTTGCCCCGTTTTTGAATATTATGAACGAGTGGTATGCCAAAGACACAAGCAATAAAATCAAGGCTGTGTTTGATGCCCGTATGAAAGACGGAAAGCGTTGTAGCGGTTCAATCCCCTATGGATATAACCGATTAGCAACCGACAAACAAACGCTTGTCGTTGACCCTGTGGCTTCTGGGGTGGTAAAGCGTATCTTTCTGCTTGCCAACGAGGGCAAAAGTCCGAGAGCAATCGCTGAATTGCTTACCGAAGAAAAGGTTTTAATTCCGGCAGCACACGCAAAGGAGTATCACCCCGAGCAGTATAACGGTACGAAGTTTTCAGACCCATATACTTGGGGAATGTCAACCATAAGGGCGATTTTGAGCAGACAGGAATATCTCGGTCATACGGTTTTGCGTAAGTCTGTCAGCACCAATTTCAAGCTGCACAAAAGGAAGAATACCGATGAAGATGAACAGTATGTATTTTATAATACACACGAGCCTATCATCTCGCAGGAACTTTGGGACAGCGTTCAGAAGCGAAAGAAACGAGCGAACAGAACAGCGGCAAAAGGTACGCATAGCAATCGTTTAAGCGGTTATCTGTATTGTGCGGATTGTGGCAGAAGAATGACCCTGCAAACGCATTACAGTAAAAAAGACCGTTCGGTGCAGTATTCTTACCGTTGCGGTGGGTATGCAAGCAAAGTAAACTCTTGTACTGCCCATTCGATTAGTGCTGATAATGTTGAAGCCTTGATATTATCGGCTGTAAAACGATTATCAAAATTTGTTCTGAATGACGAAGAAGCCTTTGCAAAGGAACTTCAAGCACTTTGGAATGAAAAGCAGACAGAAAAGCCAAAGCAGAATAAATCGGAACTGCACCGTTTTCAAAAGCGATACGATGAACTATCCAAACTTATTCGTGGTTTGTATGAAAATCTTGTTTCGGGGTTACTGCCCGAAAGACAGTACAAACAACTGATGAAGCAGTATGATGATGAACAGGCTGAATTGGAAACGAAGATTGAAGCAATGCAACAGGAACTGACCGAAGAAAAGGCAAATACGGTGGATATTAAGCATTTCATTTCTTTGATACGCAAGTGCAAAGAGCCGACAGAAATTTCCGATTTGATGTTTGCCGAACTCATTGACAAGATTGTGGTTTATGAAGCAGAGGGTGTGGGAAAAGCAAGGACACAAAAGGTTGATATTTATTTCAACTATGTCGGGCAGGTCGATATTGCCTATACAGAAGAAGAACTTGCTGAAATCAAGGCACAGGAAGAACAGATTGAAATGGAACGACTGGCAAAACAGCGTGAGCGTGAAAAAGCATACCGAGAGAAGCGAAAGGCAAAAAAACTCGCTGAAAACGGTGGAGAAATCGTCAAAACAAAGATATGTCCTCACTGTCAAAAAGAGTTTGTGCCTACAAGTAACCGACAGATATTCTGTTCAAAGGATTGTTGCTATCAGGCAAGGCAGGATAAGACAAAAGCCGACAGAGAAGCAGAAAAAGGAAATCATTATTATCGTCAGCGTGTATGTGCTGTGTGTGGCAGTACCTACTGGCCTACACACAGTCAACAGAAATTCTGTTCCGAAGAATGTCAAAAGCAAAATCACAACGAGAAATCTTTGGAATTTTATCACAAGAAGCAAAAGGAGAAATCAGAATGCAAAGATTTATTACAGACGAAAGAACTGGTATCCAGTACGAACTCATCGGAGATTATTACTATCCCTGCTTGACGATAGAACACCCCCCTGTTCTCACGAAATACGGAAGAATGAGGGAAAGATATTTAAGGGAACACAAGAAAGCCTTATATTTTAATCTGCTTACAAGCGGTAAGTTGTATGAACACCTTGCTGATATTGATACTTTGGCGTGTAATATGGCGGAGTATCTAATAAAGGGAATGGCAAAAAAACAAGGTGTGACGGAACAACTGAAAGCGGAGGATATGATGAGATGGGTCGGATTGATGAACAATATCCGAGCCTGTGCAGATGAGATTGTATTGAACGATATTGTGTATTCCTAATAGCATACCAGCCGAAAAGGAACTGCTGTCTTTACTGATGGCAGTTTTCTTTTTCGGGAAGTATTCAAGAAGTCATTAAGTTGCGAGTGTAATGGAAGTGGCGGAAAAGTATAATGCAAACAGCCATATACTTCATTTCCGATATGCCATTCTCCTACATTGTTTGTAACTTTTGTGTGAACACTATTGACAAGAAAACTTGGTATTAGTATAATTAAGGTGTGCAAAGAAAACTTGGAACGGAGGTATTCATATGAAAAAGGAAGAAATCTTAAACGCAAGTAGAAAAGAACATCAAAATAAAGACTTGGCGGAAATGGAAGTGCTATATCTGGCAGGAAGTCACGCAAGTAGAGTGGGGGCTTTGGTGTGTTGTCTGCTTTCTTTGCTATCTTCTATGATTGCCCATACTATGATTTACAGTCCTTGGGTTATATATTTCAGTATTCTTGCGACACAATGGTTAGTTCGTTTTATCAAAATGAAACGAAAGAGTGATTTGCTATTGACCAGTATGTTTTTCATTCTTTCCGTTTTGGCATTTGTTGGATTTGTTCGCCAAATTTTAGAGGTGAGCATATGAAAGAGCAATTACATTTGAAAAATCACTTAAAGGAAGTTCGTACAGCGGCAAATCTTTCTCAAACCCAGCTTGCAGAAATGGTAGGAGTTTCAAGAAATACCATTAGTTCTATTGAAACTGGACAGTTCAACCCAACAGCAAAGTTGGCATTGATTTTATGTATTGCTTTAGACAAGAAATTTGAAGAACTGTTCTATTTTTAGGAGGTAATTATGGAGAACATTATGTTGTTGATTTTAGGAGTGTTCATATCTGTTATAGGAATTGTAAATATCAAAGGCAATATCAGTACAATTCATTCTTACAATAGGCGAAAAGTAAAAGAAGAAGATATACCAAAGTATGGAAAAGCCGTTGGAACAGGAACACTGATTATCGGAATATCTTTGGTGTTAGGTTTTATAGTTTCATTTTGGAGTGAAGAGACTATGGGATTTATTATTCTTCCAGCAGTTATTGTCGGATTAGGCTTTATGTTGTATGGACAAATTAAATACAATAAAGGGATTTTTTAAGCAAAGGAAACTTTGAATTTTCCGAATTTCTTAATACATTTTTGAACTGAAAAACTTGATTGAAACCGTTGGTTGACACATTTCCAAGCATAGGTGGTGGTAATGCAACTATAAAAAATGCTATGATTTTGTCAAAAGGAAAGGAGAACTGACAATGAATATAGCAGATAGAATACAATATTTACGAAAACAAAAAGGATATTCGCAGGAGGAACTTGCTGATAAGGTTGGTGTATCAAGACAGGCTGTATCAAAATGGGAAAGTGAACAAAGCACACCCGATTTAGAAAAAGTAATCGCTATGAGCGAACTTTTTGAAGTCACAACGGATTATATTCTTAAAGGAATAGAACCAGTATCAACAACGAATAGAAAGACTGTTAAGACGTTGTACTTAGGGTTTGTTTTAATATTTGCAACCATAGCAGGAATATGGTCTTTTGCTGCAAACCGATTTAATTATGATGAAATTATTATGATTATTTTAGCAGGCGGCGTAGTTGGTTTAGGAATGGCTCTAATTGTTCAGGTAATCGGCAGTATAGTTTCAAACAAGAAACAATAATAAAAGTGAAAACTTTCAGTTTTATGCAGATAATCAACAATCTATTAGAACGCAGAAAACATCGTAGAAATACGGTGTTTTTTGTTGCCCCAAACCCTACAATTTCATACATAACCACAGGTTAGTACAAATACCTTGCGTGATTTTTTGAAAGGCTTATAAAGGCAATTTTGCCCGATTTTCGCCCCGAGAAATGACAGAAACAAGGCTCTGAGTATCTTTCCTGTGGTTTTTTTATTTTCAGACGGAAAGGAGGATTGATATGCCGAGAATGAGTAAGAAACGGAAACAAGAGTGGGCGTTGTTTCTGAATGAAAGAAATCGCATTACCTACAACGAACTTTGCAGAAAATGCAGTAATGACTGCAAGCAGAGTTTTCGCTGTATCGTGGTGCTCTGCCCGAAGTATTTATCGAAAAGGAGAACGAAGAACAATGATGAAAATGGAAAATGAGATGAATGTAAATGTACCTCTTGAAGTTGTAAAGGCAAGTGAAATCGAGCCGAAAGAAGTGAAATGGCTGTGGTATCCGTATATTCCGTTCGGCAAGGTTACGCTGTTGCAGGGCGATCCGGGCGATGGAAAAAGCAAGTTAATGCTTTCCGTTGCCGCCCTGCTCTCTAAGGGAGAGCCTCTCCCCTTTACCGATGAAGAAACAGAGCCTATGACTATCATCTATCAGACAACGGAAGATGATGCAGACGATACGGTAGTACCCCGTTTTAATTCTGCCGGTGGGAACGGAGAAAACCTTATCTTCATCAAGGAAGATGAAAAATCTTTATCCTTTGGGGATAACCGTATTGCTGAAGCAATCGAAAAGTACCACGCAAAACTTTTAATTCTTGACCCGATGAGTTCCTATATCGGAGAGAACTGCTCAATGAACAATGCCAACGAAACACGAGCAGAGTTTAATCATCTGATTGCGGTTGCAAAGAATACTGGCTGTGCCATTGTGATTATCGCTCATATGAACAAGATGAGAGATACCAACCCTCTTTATCGTACCAACGGTTCTATTGATATTGCGGGTGCTGCAAGAAGTATTCTTGCAATCACACGCACACCGAACAAAGAAGCACCAGCGGAACGATATATGGTGCAAGTGAAATCTAACCTTGCCCCGACAGGCTCGGCAATTCTCTTTGAGGTGGCAGAAAAGGGCGTGGACTTTATCTCTGAAATGGAAATGACAGCAGAAGAAGCGTTCCAGTCCCTTGCTCCTAAAATGGGCAGACCGAACGAAAAGGAAATCAAGGCGAAAGAATTTCTTTTGGAAATTCTGAAAGACGGAGAAATGCTTTCTTCGGATTGCGAAGAAAGACTTGAAGCCGCAGGGTTCAAGAAATCGACCATCAAAAAGGCAAAGAAGAAAGCAGGCGTTGTCTCAAGAAAACGAGGCTTTCTGTGGTACTGGTCTTTGCCGATGGGCGATATACCGAGAGAATAAAAGCCGGCTGTCTGATAGGAGGACAGTCTGTTTTTATGATGGAGGTATCTAAGGAGGTCAAGGGGGAACTCCCTTGCCCACGACATCTTTGCAGACGAAGTCTGAAAGTGTCATAGTGGGTTACACACATTCAAAGAATGTTGTGTAATGGCTTCGCCCCCTGCTGAGAAAGGAGAGCAAAATGGCAAAAGGCAACAAGGCAGATATGAGTTGTGCAAGGGTAAAACAATACACCGCTTCTGATGTGAGTAAGGCGGAAAGGCACAACGAACGCAAGAATGAAACCTATGAAAATATGAATGTGATTGTGGAGCGAATCCCCTTTAATGTGCATTTCAAAAAGCCGACTGCCCCGACCTATATGGAGCAGTTAAAGCAGATGGAAACAGACGGTCAGGTGTCGCTTCGTGGACTGAGGAAAGACGCAACACTCTTTAATGAGATTGTGATTGATGTGAACACGATGTACTTCGAGCGTAACGGTGGCTATGAATACGCAAAGCAGTTTTATGAAGAAGCCTATCATTTTATTGAAGAAAAATTCGGTGCGGACAATGTTATATCGGCGGTAATGCACGCTGATGAAATCAATGTAGCCGCAAGCGAAGAACTGGGAAAAGAGGTTTACCACTATCATCTTCACGCTATGGTTCTGCCAGTGGTGGAGAAAGAAATCCTATGGAGTAAGCGTTGCAAAGACGAAAAACTGCGAGGAACAGTCAAGGAAGTGGTTAATCAGATTAGCCATTCAAAGAAATGGAAATCGGATATTCCGCTGACCGATGAAAAAGGAAATCCGCTTCTTAGGAAGAACGGCAAGCCGATGTTTCGTGCTTCGTACAGCATACTGCAAGATGAACTGTTTCACTATATGACGGAACAAGGGTTCAAAGGCTTTCAGCGTGGCGAATACGGAAGTACAGCAGAGCATTTGACTTCCCTGCAATATCAAATCCAACAGGACAAAGAGCGATTGGAGAAGTTGCAGAAGCGTATTCAGAAAGAGCAAGTCAAGTATGAGCCTGCCCGTCATATCTCTAAAACCTTAAACGAGATTGACGGTATGGGGCAGAAAACAATCACAGGTAAAATGGCAATCTCCAAAGAGGATTATTCTGAGCTTACTGCCCTTGCCAAAGAGGGAATTACCGGTCGTGCGGAAATCAATAAGTTAGAGCAGAGTGCGAATTATTACCGACAGAAATATTTTGACAGTGCAAACGCATTGGAGAGAATGAAAACTAAATACAACGAACTGAAAGAAAAGTGCAAACCTTTTCTTGAAGCGTTGGAACATTTCCCCGAAGTTGCCAAACTTTTTACCGAAAAAGTGAAGCAACTTTTTTCTTTTAAGGAAGCACAGGAACGAGCCGAAAAAGAAGCAAGGGAAAAAGAAAGACAAGAGCGTATTAAGGCACGAAGAAACAAGCGTGGTATGGAAAGATAACCATTTCCATTATACTCACGACTTAATGACTTCTTGATATGTTCCGATGAAACAGGCTGTATTTGTGGGGTGTTCCAAACGGAATGCCCCACAGTCAATTTATGAAAAGGAGAAACGGACTATATGAAAGAAAACACTTTATCTTATACAACACGAATAGGCAAAACAACTTTTATTGTCAATGTGAAGCAATCGGAAAGTGCGAAGAAGCCTTTGAATACGGTGTTTCAAGAAATATGCAGACACGAGATGTTGGGAGATTTTTCAGCGGATAAATATTTGAATTTAGAAAACTTACAAAAATCATCTTGACAAACTCGTTCCCGAAGGCAGTGGTTATCGTATGAAAACAAGGTTTGCAAAATTCTTTAATTTGCCCGAACTCATTGCAATGTTCAAAGAGGTTGCCGATATTCAGACGGCGGATATGCTGAATTTGCCCGTGCCGGAGGTTGAATATCACAACGAGGTTGCAGAGCCGACCCAATTTCAAAAGGATATGGTGGCAGACCTCGGAGAACGAGCCGAGGAAGTGCGTAAAAGGACTGTTGATCCGAGTGTTGACAATATGCTGAAAATAACAAACGACGGCAGAAAATTGGCACTCGACCAAAGAATGATAAATCCTATGCTCCCCGATGATGAAACCTCAAAGGTATCGGTATGTGCAAACCGTGTGTATGATATATGGGAGGAAACAAAAGATAAGAAAGCAACGCAATTACTCTTTTGCGACCTTTCCACACCGAAGAATGACGGTACATTTTCCGTGTATAACAGCATACGGGAAAAGCTGCTCCAAAAAGGCATACCCGAAAATGAGGTTGCTTTTATTCACGATGCAAACACAGAGGTTAAAAAAGATGAATTATTCAAGAAAGTGCGAAGCGGTGATGTTCGTGTGCTTCTCGGCTCTACCTCAAAAATGGGTGCAGGGACAAATGTGCAAAAACTGCTCTATGCCTCGCACGACCTTGACTGCCCGTGGCGTCCGGCAGACCTCGAACAGCGAGCAGGGCGTATCATCAGACAAGGCAATACAAACGAGAAAGTGCATATCTACCGTTATGTAACCAAAGGAACCTTTGACACTTATATGTGGCAGACGGTGGAGCAAAAGCAGAAATTCATATCGCAGATATTTACTTCAAAATCTCCCGTCAGAGTTGCGGACGATATTGACCCAACCGCCCTGTCCTTTGCGGAGATAAAGGCACTCTCGACAGGTAATCCGCACATTAAGGAAAAGATGGAGCTTGATATGGAGGTATCCAAGCTGAAGCTGATAAAATCGTCCTTTATGTCGCAGATTTACGACCTCGAAGATAAGGTTGTGAAATTCTACCCCAAACAAATTGCAGAAATCGCAGCAAGAATAAAAGGGCTTGAAAAGGATATTGAAACTGTCAAGCAGTATCCGAAGGCTGAGGATAAATTCAACACAATGACGATTGACGGGTTTGGATATTTTGAAAAGGAAAAAGCGGGTAACGCTCTTATTGAACGCTGCAAGAAAATGACCTCGGAAGAGCCGGTGAATATCGGTGATTACCGAGGTTTTTCTATGGAACTTTCCTTTGACAGTTTTCAAAAATTATTCTATGTAACTCTTGTCGGGTGTTTGTCGCATAAGGTTGAACTCGGAACAGATGTGTTCGGTAATATCCAGCGTATCGACAATGCTTTGGACGGTTTTGAAAAACGGCTTGAAACCGAAAAAGAAAAACTCGCAAACACCAATACGCAGTACGAAACTGCAAAAGCTGAAGCAAAACGGGCGTTTCCGCAGGAGGCGGAATTGCAGGAAAAAACAAAACGCCTTGCCGCAGTCGAAGCGCTGCTCAAAATGGATAAAAAGGACGATAATGTTATCGACACCGATGTTTCCGATGCGGAAGTGCCGCAGCAAAAGCGTGAATACGCTATGGCAAGGTAAAAAATATACGCCGAAGGCGGACGGGACAAATGCGTGAGCATTTGTATTAGCAAGCACGGCATTTTGACGGCAAAACGCCCGCTTGTTAGTGGTAATGCCCCTAATACCCCGCCGCACGGCTAAAAGAAATGAGGTGATTTTAACAATGGATAAAATCAAAATATCGGTACGACTCACCGAACAGGAACACAAGAGGCTGAAAGCAAATGCCGCCGCTTGTGCCTTAAAAATGGAGCCATATATCCGCAAGCACGGCATTTTGACGGCAAAACGCCCGCTTGTTAGTGGTAATGCCCCTAATACCCCGCCGCACGGCTAAAAGAAATGAGGTGATTTTAACAATGGATAAAATCAAAATATCGGTACGACTCACCGAACAGGAACACAAGAGGCTGAAAGCAAATGCCGCCGCTTGTGCCTTAAAAATGGAGCCATATATCCGCAAGCTGATTATGGGGAAAGAGATTCGCCCCCGTCCGCCCGATGAATATGTAAGACTGCTTCGTGAGATAAACGCTATCGGAAACAACATAAATCAGATAGCACATATCGCAAATGCCCAGCAGTATATTTCGGAGGATAAAATTGAAACTGTGCTGCAAATGCAAAACGATATTATGCGTCTTGTGAGGAGCGTCCGATAATGGCAATTACGAAAATATGGACGGTCAAATCAAGGCTTGATTCAAGTCTTAACTATATTACAAATCCCGACAAGACAAGCATAAAACCCGACATTGATGCGGTAGAGGGTGTAATCAAATATATAAAAAATGAGGACAAGACCGAAAATTGCCTTTATGTCAAAGCATATAACTGCACGACGGATAATCCATACGCCGATATGATAGACACACAGGAGTTTTTCGGGAAAGCAGGACATAAAAACGCCGTACTTGCGTATCATTTGGTGCAGTCTTTTAAGGATTTTGAAACAACACCGGAGATTGCTCATAAATGCGGACTTGAACTTGCGGAGCGTTTGTTTGCGGATAAATACGAAGTGGTCGTTGCAACTCATCTTGACCATAAGCACTTGCACAATCATCTGATTATAAACTCTGTATCCTATGCGGACGGCTACAAATACCGAAATAATTTCAAGGACTATTTCATAGACATTCGAGGAATATCGGATCAAATTTGCAGAGAAAACTGTCTGTCGGTAATCGACAAACCCCAAAGGCGAGGTATGCACTACGGCGAATGGCTGGCATTAAAAGAAGGCAGACCGACTATCCGTGGCACTATCCGCCGTGATATTGATGAGATTATAAAATGCTCATATACAATGGAGCAGTTTTGGAATAATCTCAAAAAACGAGGTTTTGTCATTCACAGAAAAGGTCCGAACATCAAATATACATCAATAATCGCACCGAACGCAAAACGCCCGATGAGGCTTGATAATCTCGGCAAGAATTACAGTGAAGCGGAAATATTGCAAAGGATAATCGCAACCCGAAACGGAATTATCACGGCTTCCCCGTCCGAAATGCCGAAAAGACAATACAAATTCAAAGGTAACATTAAAGATGTAAAGGGCAAAAAGTTAAAAGGCTTTGTTGCCCTCTACTTTCACTACCTCTATTTATTCAAGAAAATCGAGCGTAAACAGACACCGCAGAGGGTGTCATTTTTTATGCGTGAGGAAATGATAAAATTCGACCGTTACCAACGGCAGTTCAAATTCTTATTTTCGCACGATATTGAAACGGGCGAAGATTTGCAGAAATACCAAAAGGACAAAGAAGCCGAAGTTGAGATTTTAATTACACGGCGAAAAAAACTCTATGACGAAAGGACTGATGAAAATTGTGATGATGTCAAAGAAAAAGCGAAAGAAATCAATGCGGAGCTTAATGAAATCCGAAAAGAAATCAGACTGTGCAAAGCAATATTTAAGGATTCGTATAAAATTGCCGAGAAAAAACGGCAGGCGCTCGCTTTGCAGAAACAGGCAGACAAGGAGTTGAGAGAAAATGAA
>NZ_JACRTE010000028.1 GCF_014385105.1 Qingrenia yutianensis
TTGTGTGCTTTGCGGAACATCATTTACACTTGCATCTGTTTTTGGAACAAGAATTTCTGCCGTTACAGTTTTTCCTGCATACGCCGTTCCTAAATTTCCGCTAAACGAAAGTGTTTGGTTTGTAGATGAAAAGTTAATATCCATACTTACTGTATCGCCAAAGCTTGTATCAAGGCTGCCTCCGAATTGTCTAAGATAAGCAACCTCAAAATTATTAGAGGTAAGTCTGTCAACATTTTCTATTTCAACAGGTGTGCTTATTCCGTTAGTAAGAGTTGCGGTTTTATAATAAACAGGTGTGCTTATTTTATTGTCAGAATTTTTTTCAAACACCGCTATTAAATAAGTTTCAGGAAAACTGCTATTGTTTTTAAATGTTACTGTTGCTTTATCTGTACTGCTATCATATGCCTTGCTTTCAACAACAATCTTATCAAGTGTTGTAAAAGTATATGTTTGTGCTTCCATCATAGAAACATAGCGTTTTTCATTTGCATTAGCTGCACTGTTTGCACTACTTGGATTTGGCACAGGAGTGCTTGAAACAACCTTATCTATTGATAGTGTATAAGTAGTGTTAGGTAACAATGAAGTCATTTTTATATTTAATTTTTCATTGTTACTTCCTGTACGCTCAACCTGATGTGCTACTGTATTACCTGCAGAATCCTTTACACTTATACCAGAAAGAGAATCTTCATATATTCCATCAGTATAATTAAAACTTACAGGAATTACAGCATTTTCAAACGGTACATTTTGTAATGCGCTGCTATCAACAGTTGATATAAGCGGGTCAGGCATTTTAACCGAAACATCATCGATATATAACTTTGTAGCAACATAATCAGGATTATTTGCGCCTGTTACACTGGTTGCGGGTGTATTGTCTGTTTTACGGAAGGCCGGCCTTATTTCAAGAACCATTCCAACAACCTTTTTAGTTGCACTGCTATTTAAAAACTCAATATAACTGCTATTACTTAGCCACGGAGCAACATCAGCTTCAAATGTAATGGTATTCCAGTCAGTGCCAACTACATCAAAATATTGTGCTGTTTCATTACCGCCATTATAACTATCTCCGTTAAAACCATAACTCTTTTTTCTGTAAGGCGGTGTCCCATGCCTTGATATAGTTCCATTATCATCTACTAAAAGAACAAGCTGTACAAGCAAAGTAGCTTTTGCACTTGGCCCTAAATTTTTAGCTTTAAAGCTTACTGTATAATTTCCTGTTGCCAAACGGTTTACCGGAAGTGCCTGATTTAATCCAAACCAGTTGCCGGTAACTTTATCATATTCAATAACTTTATTCGTGGCATTGCCATCCTCTGATACAATACTAATTCCACGATTTGATGCATCATAAGCATACCAACCTGTTGCGCCGTTTTTTGCTGTTTCTGCAAGTGAACTATATCTTGCATAAGCAACATCAGCGTTTTCCTCCTGGAAATCACCATTTTTTAATACATTTGTATTCACAAAAGCTGCTTCAACATTTATGTCAAACACTTCAAATGGCGATATTATAACAGACAAAACCAATACAAACATTAAAAATCTTTTCATATTTTTCCTCCGTTAATCTTTATATATTACTATGAGCCTTCTCGCAGCAACTGCAACGGTAAGGTTTTCGTTCATTGCTTCTTCAAGGTCAGCCCTCGTTGCCTGTTTTAACACGGGAGCCTTATTTTTTCGAGCATACTCAAATGTGTACATTCTAATTTGTTTATCAGTCGGATTGCTTTCAATTGCATACATTATATCAATCAAATCTTCATCGTTTGTACCCCTGTCATCAACTGCCATAGATATAAACTGGTTGTCTACCTTTTTAATTTTACCAACAACTACATCTTTGGGGCTAACTGCTGCACCGTTAGTGTTATGTACAATAGTTTTTGTACCGTAATCATATAATTTAAATGCTGATGTATAAAATTTTATAGCAGAATATGCAACATTTTGATGAGGCATTGTAAAAATAACAATATCCCCTTTATCTATCGGGTCTGCATAAGTTGACAACCCATTTAAGTTTGCTTTGTAATATACTGACATTCCGCCAACTGTTTGAGTATCATCAGCACTTGTAGGCGTTATATAAGTATTGTCGTATACACTTACCACTCTCCCTATTGAACCATAAGGAGCAACATTGCTCATTCCACCTACTATAAATGAATCTATATCGCCAAAATCTGACGCTACTTTTGTTGATTTCTGCACTACTCCAATACATATAGCATTTACACGGTTATTAGTTTCTACCATATCATAATCATTTATCATAACAACAAAATCAGGCATAGCGTTTGATTTGCTGAATGTATAAGCATTTAATTCATAAACTCCATTTGTAACAAAAGTATTTGCCGTAAAATTGACTAATCTATACAAGCTGTCAAAACCCGGCTGTGTTCCTGCTTTCGGAATTTGAATACACATTTGCTTGTTGTTAGCAAATAGAAAATCATTTGTTGTAAGAGAACGAAGAATTCCGGCATTATACATATATTTCTGACCCGGTGCATTAAAATACGAAAGTCTTCCTTCGGTTTGAATTTCGTACGGGAATGTAATACGGTTTATAAGTCCATCTTCATCAAACGAAATTTCAAACAAATTATTTAAAAACAATTCGTCTAATACATTATCGCTATACTTACTCCAATCGCTTCCATAGGTATTAACTATTGAATCCGGGATGTTTTTTATCTTCAAGTCTTTAGAAGTTTTATAAGTTTCCACTGTAACACTTCTTAAAACTTTTTTAATTGTAGCAACTTTTAATTCATATGTTTTTTTACTTTCTTTCCTTATTCTAATACCTATTCCAAATTCTATGGTACTGTATGTGCTTGTGACAAAATCTTCCATATACCATGAAGAGTAGTTTCCGCTTCCATAGGTATAAACACCCAATGCGCCTATTTTACCTTTTTTGTCAACAAATATACGGTAAAGATGGTTATCACCAATAACTATTTCATTATGATGCATAAACATAAAATTATCCAAATCATACCTTACAATATGTAACTGATTATCTGTACCGCCTACAAAGCTTCCTACAAAATTATTACCTCTGTCTGTTGATTCGCCAACAGAAATTTCAGCATAAGCTTTTTGTGTGTCTGTAACAATTCTATGAAAGCTTCCAAGAAATGCATTATCAACAATTTCAATATTCAAAAGAGGTTTTGTTCCCAAGCCTTCTTTTATTGATAAAAGAACATTGGCACCTATTGAATCAAAATCTACCCGTTTGCCGTCAAGCATTATATTATAAAATTTATCGTCTTCATCGTACTCCAAAACTTCATTTCGAGTGCTTGTCACAGTGTTATATGCCGAGTTTACAGATGCTACACCAAAATTTTTGTAAACATCAATAAGTACAAAATCTATAATGCCATTGCTGTCGTTATCTAACAAAACTATTTTATCTATATTAAGTTCACCCGGATTAGACAAAATATTAAAAACAGTATTTGCATTTGTGGTATACTGTCCGTTATAAATAATCTCTGCATCATACGGCAATTTTTTTGACTTTTCTTTACTTTTCGTTTCAAACCGATCTTCTTGAGTCACTTCTGAATAATAGACTTTCCTCTCATTTATGTCTATATTCACAAAATTACTGCCATCAATACAAATCTCATCGTTTCCGCTTGGGAAAGCATAAATAGCCTTATTGATATTTCCGTCCTTTTTGTACCAGACTATTGCGTTGTAACCAAGAAGATTGCTAAATGAACCTGCATTTGAAAAAACCATCTTATAACCGTCATAACTGCTAAGTTCAATTTGATTTACATTAAGACTGCTGATGTATGAATTTGCAGAAGAAAATTCAGTAGCCGACACTGTACCTTCTGCACATTTTATATTCATAAATCTTTCAAGAATGGTTATCCCGCTTGGAACACTGTACTTATTATTTTTTTCACCATAAAGAATATTGGGTGCATCTGTCATAAGCAATTCATAAATCATATCTACCGCTTGACCGTATGTAACATATTCTCTGCCTGAATATGTTTGCGGTAGTATCTTCAATTGCTTTGCAATTATTGTATATGGATTCTCATAGTTAGAATATTTAACCGCCATAAAATCATATTCACTCATTGCCATAAGAATTTTTGCAAAATCCTCAGTAATTATCGACTCTGTCGGTTTTAAATCTCCATCTATTCCGATGTCAACACCTTGTGAATTACTTATATATGCAGGAAGAAAATAATCACTTGAAGCTCCTACATCATTGTAAACTTGTTTTGCTGATACAATTACATTTGCAAAAATTTTCACAGCAATTTCAAGTGCATCTCCTCTTTTTAATTGCACATTAGAGTTGAGTTCTGCTTGTTCCTGAGTAAGAATACCTGCTGCATACATAGCCGATGCTTTTTTATCAAAGTTTTCTTCAGCCAATGCAGTAATAAACAACATAGAAATGATAACAATTATGCAAAAAGCAAATAAAATTAGTCTTTTTTTCACATTACTACCCCCTTACTATCTCGTAATTTAACGCGCCGTTAAGATAAAACACTGCATTTTTGCCTTCGTCACGCTCTACATCAATCATTGTTTCACGTGTTCCGTCCGAATTTAAGGCATATACTTCAATATTTTTATCTGTTTTTAGGGTTATTTTTCCGTCTACCATATTATAGGCTATCCCACCGTCACCAATCTTTTGTATAACATATTTAGAACGGTATACTGTTCCTTTATTTACCGCATCGCTTCCTACCGAAAGAAGCATATGCTCACTATTTTCAAGTTTATTTTTATCAAGAGAAACAAGAGCTATTGTTGCTGTATCACTATATATTTCAAATTTTAAACAGCCTAAGCTTTCCTCTTTTGATACATTACCCGAAAATGCTATAACCTCATCAGTATTTGCAAAAAACACACCGTCAAGCATATCCCAGTAAACATTTCCGTTATCTACAATAAACTCATTTGAACGATTAAATTTAGTAACGATGTTCTTTTTGTTAAACTTATTTGAAGTTTTTGCAGCAAGATATGAAGTAATTCCAATAGAATTACTCTTGTTTTTATATACATCTGATATGCTTTGATTGATAATTTGTTTTGATTTTAATTCGTCCATGGTATAGTAAAGTGCAGCCGATGCATATGACATACCAAGCGTTACAGGATTATTATAAGTAGAATATACATCACTTATTTTATCCTTATTTATTTCTCCATATATAAAACAATATTGTATTGGAGTCCATCCTTGTTGTGCCGAAATTGCAGCCATAACAATCGAATTTTCTCCATACTGTTTGCTGATGTTTGCCGCACCCCATTCGCTTACAACAAATGGTTTTCCATCAACTTTTGTTTTAACGAGATTAATAAGTGATTTTCCATCATGACCATCAGATGACACCGTTGAATCTACATCTAAAAATATAGTGTTATCCTTAAGTTCAGTTAAATACGGCCAATCTTTCGTACGGTCTACTCCCATAGAAAACATCGTATTCATAGGCACAAAATCTGTTTGAGAATTTGCTATACTATGCAACGGTATAACATTATCCCACCTATTTGTGAAACCGGATACAAGAGCCTTGCAACCGCAAGAATTAATTACTGATTTCATTTTTTGATAATAGTCATTTTGAAGTTGTATAAAAAACTCTATAACATCAGCTTTTCTGTTTTCATCAAAAATGCCGTATCTCCAGTTTCCGTTTATAATAACCGTACCCTTTTCTATACTTTCAGTGGACAGAAGATCGCTATAAACTCTTGAAAGTTTGCCTGTAGTTGAATATTTTTTCTTTAAAAACTTATTAAACTTTTGTGTAAGCTCTGCCATACTGTTTTCATCATTAACATTTAGCACAGTAAAGCCATATTCCATATCAAACATACTGTTCTGGTCAGCCATATCTATCATAACCAGCATTTCATCTTTACCTATTGCGGTATTTGTATATTTGTTTTTATGTGTTAAAAGTTTTTTAGTAAATTCTGCCTTTTTCTCAATTAAGTCATCCCTGAAAATACCGTCTATTTTCCAACCATCTGTTATTTTATCGCCATCACCCTTTTCATTTCCAAGAAGTGAAAAATATGCGTATATGCCATTATCTTTAAGAAGCTTTAAAAAATATGAAAGCTTATCAAGACGCTCATCTGTAAGTTCTTCATTATCCAAATTTACAAATCGAACAAGGTTATATCCGCTTCTTGATAATCTTGATGCAATTTCTTCTGCCTCTTGCATTGTAGGAAAAGCCGCATTTCCTACAATATTTGTACCCCAGAATTTAGCAACGGTGCCATCTTCAAATATAAATTTATCGCCCTTTGATAGTAATAAGCCATACTTGCCTGCAGGTGCATCAAGGTATTCCGACATATTTAAAACATTTTCTTGTGCAACATTTTCATCAGGGTCTGTATACTTTTTCCACGCTGCAATACCATATCTTACTACACCGGGGTTTGATTCGCCCGTCATTGCCATTGCAGGAAATATAGGTAATTCCTTTGCAAGTGTAACGCCTACAATGTTTATAAACTGTCCTTCACCATCGCTTTCAAATCTTATGAGCTTTATAGTTTTATCAGGATGAGGATTATTAAGTGCAAATATGTTTAGTGTAATATTAGCTGATGACGCATTACTTCCCTTCCACGCTACTCTTGTAAAGTTATTTTCAAGTGTTCCCCAAAAGTCCTTTATATGCTGGTCGCCTACTATATCAAAATAAGCAGATGTTCCATCTTCATATACAAAAGAATATCTGCCGGCCTTTTCTCCGGCACCGTATGCAGTACTGTGAAGAACATAGATACCACCTGCCGTAGTGTTGACAGGAACTTCTGCGCTAATCGGAAAAGCTTCGTTATTTTGACCTCTTAAAATTATACAGGATTTACCTTCGTTTTTATCAGGGTTGATAATATTAAATGGTATATTCCAAAATTTTTGGCTTCCAAAGTTTTTAAATGATGACATATCATTCTTTGGTCCTTGGTCGGTCCAACCGCCTTTTCCGTCACCTTCAACTTCATCAGCAAACCCCATATTTGCTTGCCCCGATATATCAAGAGGTTCACATTCTATAGAGCTGTTTTCATAAAATCGTTCTAATATATAGTTTAATTCAAAATTAATTGCTTCTGATTTTTCATCATTTTCAGCTAAAGCCGATAATACATTAAAGCAAAGTACAACAAATGTTATAACTGCTATCAACCTTTTCATTTGTTTACCTCCTTCATCTTTAACGCTACCATAGATAGCTTTTCAAGTTTATAGCCATCAGCCTTTTTTAAATCATCAAAAGTTTGAGTAACATCAGAAATCTGTTGAATTCCTATATAATTTACAGACTGTGGATTGGGTGCAGAAATTTTTCGGATTTCTTTTATTGCATAATCTTTATCAAAATCAAATTCAATATCTATATCTTTATCATTGGTGTTGTTGACCATAATCAAATTAAGATATCCATCCTTATCCTTTACTGCTATAGCGCAACAATCAGATTTTTTACCAAGCTCAAATCCCTCAAGGTTAAATTCAACAAGCTCACCTTTACCATACTGTTGGAAAAGTGATAATGCTTGTCCCGAAGCATTTGGCTTATATTTATTATCTGTGGTATCGTAATAACATATTGAATAGCCTGTTCCATCAGAAGCTGCAAAATAATTAGTACAGGCTATATATTTGTTTATTACACCTCTGCAAAGTGCATCCGCAACTGTCCTTCCGCCTTCGAAATACATGCACGCACCATAACCCCATGCTGTCTGGTCTGTACCTTCTTTTTCAGAAAGAGTACCTTGAGCTGCATATTCGGTATTTATTATTTTAATTCTGCCGCCCGACATAGTTTCAAGCTCTTCTGCCATAGCAAGCATTCCCTTATCACGGTTATATGCCAAGCCCATAGTTACATAGCCGTGTATAACCACATAGTCTATAATTGGTGCAAGCTCCATAAGCGCATTGTATGTCCATAATGATGCCTTGCTTTCGTATGTTGATGAGAGCATTGGAGCTGATATAGCAATTTTCGCATCAGGTTTAACACTTCTTATTGCGGCAATATATTCTTTACATTGCCGAACATACATTTCTGAATTTATAAACATATGTACTCTTGCGCCGGCATCATATTCGTTTCCAAGTTCCCATGCAAAAACATTTATAGGGTCCTTTATTCCATGACTTTTTCTAACATTAGCCCAATTTACACCACCATTGTAATTAACCGTTCCGTCGCCGTAACAATATTCAGCTATATCGGCCGCATCAATCGGATTTTCTTCTACCATATTTATAGTAAAATTAATCATACCTTCTTTACCTTCAAATGCCTGAACAAGTTTCGCTTGCTCCGCTATTCCAAAAGAAGATATACCGTTATTGTATAATCGCGCTACATTTGCATTAACATCACGGTCTACAACACTGCCAATCGCTTCTTTCCAACGATATCCGGTGCTTGCTACATCCGCTGCACGATAAAATCCAAAACTAAGCCCTGCTTTCTTAAGGTCATTAACAAGTTTTGAGTTTATCTTGCTATATGGAAAGTCAACTACCAATGTACTTGATGTTTCAACACCAAAGCCGCCTCCCGTTCCATACATTTCAAGCCCTATTGTACGCTGAGTTTTTGATGTATTGACTGAAAATCTTATTGAATCAGCACTTACATTAGATGCTAAACACAAAACTGACATTGTAACCGCTACTACACATTTAACTTTTTTCCACATCAAACAAATTCATCCCCTTTTTATAATTAAAAATCACCAAATGTCAAAAGAAGCGGTGTATCTTTAATCGGAATATTTTTGAGCTTAACTGCTCCTTCATTTTTCTCTATCATATCTTCCGGAATTTCATATATTTTTCCGTCCATTAAATCAACAATTCGCAGTTGTTTTCCAAAAGGAAGAACCTCTAATGTTATTGTAGATTCAAAATCAGTAGTCATAAGGTCTGCACTATGCCAATATACAAAAGCAGAAGCTCCGTTTTCTCTCTTAAAACCGCAAGATATTATTCTTTCTCTTACATCTTCAGCAAAAACTCTCTCCGAATGTTCATGTCTGATATTTATAGGTAAAGAACAAACCTCAAATTCTTCTGAAAATACCGATGATATAGTCTGCAATGCTATATATGACGGCTTTGGTTTATACTCACCTACTGCAATACCGTTTTCATCAAAATCTGCACTCAAAATTCCAAAATATCCAAAATCCATATAGCTCGATTTGTCATCAACTGTTCCGCGAAGAGCCTCTGCCATATCGACAGTTGTGAAATAAGAAGTAAACTCCACTTCTGTCATTAAATCAACCATTGTATGTCTGGCACATAATTTTGCCTGTCTTGTAGGTGTCCATGCTCCTCTTCTTAATGCACCTCTGCCATCACTTCTTGATGGTGCACCCGATTCCCCCTGAATAAGCTTTATTTTAGGATTATAATGATTGCATACCGCCCTTAATGCATTTACACGACCAAAAACATCATATTCATTCCAAGTATAGTTATGGTATGAAAAATAATCTATGTAATCACCCATACCTGTTTTAAACATATCGTCCATATATGCCAAATCATCGCCACTTGTAACACCTGCCACAACTTTGGCATCAGCATCACCTTTTTTCACAGCTTTTGCTGTAGAAATAGCAAAATTTCCATATTCAGTAGCATTAACCCCGTGTTTCCATGCCCATATTCCGTCAGGTTCGTTCCACACTTCATAAAGTTCAATTTTACCTTTATAATGATTGGTAAGTGCAGTAACATAGTTGCACCACCCCTCTATTTCGTCTTTACTGTTTATTGGAGGACAACCTGCAGCACCATAATACTTTCTTGCATCTTCAGTATATAATCCGTTACCATACGCAAGGCACATCCATGGTATTAATCCTCGACTGATAAGATTGTCTAAAACATCATCTAACCAAGAAAAATCATATTCTCCTTTAACTTTTTCTGTTCTTTGCCAACCTGATTGAAGTCTTATCCATTTCAATCCGAGAGCAGCAACCTTATCATATGCCTTTTCAGGATGAAATGCACCTCTGTCAAGTTTTTCAAATCCCAAACCAATTCTCGATTTTTTTACTACAGAAGAATTTTTAATCTCTACTTTTCCACACTCTATCAATCTTTCCATAGATATATCCCCCTATTATTTAAGTGCATAAAAATGTACTATGGCTATTTTATAATATAATATTAATCTAATTTAATTAAAAATAATATCACAAATTTATTATTTTTTTTAAAAATATAACTATTTAATTTTTCCGATTATTTTATAAATTCCATTATTTATTTTAATTGGTATTTATTATAAAATAATTTATATCTTACAATAATATAACCGCCTTTGTAGTATTAGGATTTTATTTCATCGCAGAATTTTAATTAAATATAAAAATTTTTTCAACATTACCAGTATTTGTGATATTTAATGGTTTGCATATATAAAATTTTCTTTTTAGATATATAAATAATTTAACAATATCTTCTCATTTCTGCAATTTTTATAAAATTGATGTAGATATACCCACCTAATTGTCTAACAAAGTAACTTTTATCCCCTCGTATCTCCAAGAGTTTTGGATGTTTAGTAAAGAGTTTACACAAAATTCGGTGTTGACTCTATTTATTGACATTTCCAGCTTTTATTTTCCCCTGTTCCCACTTTTTGACCAATTCAGGGAACTCACCCGGTGCATCCTTTGTAGGTCTTCCGAATCGCACACCGTTTAACTTTGCAACCCTTATTCCCTCTTCCTGACTCTTTTTTATGTTTTCTCTTTCGCTCTGTGCGACAAATGACAAAACCTGCAAGACAAGATCCGCAATAAAAGTTCCCATTAAATCTTTGTAAGTTCTGGTATCCAGAAGAGGCATATCTATGACAACTACATCGACCTCCATCTCTTTTGTAAGTATCCGCCACTGTTCTTGAATATCTTTATAATTTCTCCCAAGTCTGTCTATTGATTTAACATACAACAAATCGCCTTTTTTTAATTTCTTTACAAGCGCCATATAGTTCGGCCTGTTAAAATCTTTTCCCGATTGCTTGTCCAAATAGATATTTTCTCTCTCTATTCCAAGCTGTAACATTTCAACAAGTTGCCTCGCCTCGTTTTGATCAATAGATGACACTCTCACATATGCATATTTTTTCAATCGTCTCATCTCCTAACTGTGCATACCCCTATATATTATTATAACACTTAAATGAAGTCTTCGAGAATAGGCAAACACTCTTTTGAAGTAAAACCCCATAAAATCGTGATGAGTGTTTCTATAGCCTTCTTCTTTCTGACAAAATAAGTTTTCCATGCCATATATTCGCCTGTCTCGCTTGCAATCTTTTCGATTATATCATCAACTTTTTTATATGCCTTTTCTGACATATAAGTATAAAAAATTATGAAATAATATATCTCGCCATTATCCTGTTTCCTTTTAAGCAAGTTGACAGCAGATTCGATAATTTTAAGCATTTTTTTATTACGTTCCAAAGTCCTCATTTGTTCATGAATTTCCGTCCCCGCCAAGTCTGCTC
>NZ_JACRTE010000029.1 GCF_014385105.1 Qingrenia yutianensis
CTGTAAAGGATATGAGTGTTATTGTTTCCGAAAAAGCCGTTGAGGGTACGGAAACAAAATCTTTGACAGGTGTTACCGACAAAGACGGAGTTATCATTCTTCCGCCGTCAAATGAGGGCGTAACGGATAAGGACGGAAAAACGGATATTTCCGAAACTATCCCCGGCAAGGATACCGATGGTGACGGCAAAGAAGATACCGAAGAATCAAAAACGGAATACAACATTACCGTTGAGGATACCAAAGGAAAAATCGAAAATGCGTATATCGAAATAAAGGACGGCAAAATCACCGTTACGCTTCCCGATACGCATACGCTCACAACTTCAAATCAGACAACCGTAACCGTGCTTGATAAGGAGAATAAAGGCGTTGCAAATGTTTCTGTAACCGTTACGGATAAAAACAAGGCAACTGCAACAAAATCTACCGATACAAATGGTAAAATTACTGTTCCCGTCAAGTCAACAGGTGGCGGCAGCTCGTCTTCCGGTGGTGGCGGTGGTCGTGGCGGCAGCAGCGGTGGCAGCTACATCAGTTCCAACATCACAAATATTACCGTAACCGACAAAAACGGAAAAAATGTATCTGTTTCAAAATCAACCGATAAGGACGGCAAAATCACGCTGACACTTCCGAATGGCGCAGAACTCACAGGCGACAATTACTATACAATTAAGGCAACCGACAATAAAGGTAATGCAAAGGCTGATGTTTCCATTATCTTAAAGGATAAAAAGAACAATTCCGCTAACGGCACAACGGATAAAAACGGTATGCTGATACTTCCGGCATCAGAGCATAAAGCATATATTTTCGGTTATGCGGACGGCACTTTCAGACCGGACAATAATATGAGCCGTGCCGAAGCTACTGCTATCTTTGCAAGGCTTATTTCCGAAAAGAAAGGCGAAAAAATCAGTGGTAAGTCAAACTTTAATGATGTATCCAAAAACGAATGGTATTCCGATTATATAGGTTATCTTTCAAAGTACGGCATCATTAAAGGTTACTCCAACAGTACATTCAGACCGGATGATAATGTTAGCCGTGCGGAATTTGTGGCTATGACGGTCAGATTTAATTCTCTGTTTAATGATGTTAAGAAAGGCAGCTACACCGTAAAATACACCGATGTTGCAACAAATTATTGGGCGTATTCCGACATTGCCTACGCTAAAAATGTTGGTTGGCTCAATGGATATGCGGACGGAACATTTAAGGGTGATAACGCTATTACCCGTGCAGAGGTAGTAACAGTCGTCAACAGAGCAACAGGCAGAAAAGCTGATGAAAGCTACATCACAAAGAATGTATCCGTACTCAACAAATTTACTGATATTCGCAACAATTCTATGTGGTATTACACAGATGTGATGGAAGCGGCAAATACGCACCTTGCAAATTCCTCAAACGATACTGAAACTTGGGTAAAATAATCCTTTGTGCAAATGGGAGAAAGCAGTCGGAAACGATTGCTTTCTCGTTGTTTCTGTGGTAATAATATTTGCAAGATAAATCGGGATTAATGAAGATGGTTTTGAGAATAGCAAAGAAGTACAGCTTTGGAAATAACCATAACTGTACTTCTTATTTTCGATGATTTACTTAATACACTACGGCATCATCTGCAGTAAACCCACCAAGAGAGTTTTCTTTTACCTGAATGCAGATATAAGTGATTTTGGAATCATTTGCTGCGAAGAATTGTCTTTTTGCCATCGGGGCAATTTTTAACCAATCGCCTGCAGAGAGCTCTATTTCTTCGCTGTCAATCACAGCTTTGCCTTTACCGGTGATAATACCGTAAATTTCTTCATTGTTCTTATGAGAATGAACGAATGGAACACTTGCGCCGGCAGGAAGCTGATTGATGCTAATCTCCGCACCTGTTAAAGAAAGTTTTTCATGAAGCTCTATTCTGCCTTCGTTTCCGATGTTTGTTTTAGTGTAGTTTTTCATGATAAATACCTCCAAAATTTTTTAGCAATTTCTCTTTGCTTGACTATAGTTTATCACCGTACACATTAAAAAACAAGTACGCACTTTTTTATAACTATATACAATTTTCGAAATGTGTGATATAATATGATTGTGAGGTGATAATATATGAAGACAAAAAGTGAATTACCTGCTTGCCCGGTGGCAACAGCTGTGGAATTAATCGGTGGTAAGTGGAAGCTACTAATCCTTCGCAATTTGAAAGCACGCCCATGGAGATTTAACGAATTGCAAAGAGATTTGGAAGGAATATCACAAAAGGTATTAACCGATAGTTTAAGGCAAATGATTGATGATGGACTTGTCTATCGTCACGATTATCATGAATGGCCTCTGCGAGTAGAGTACGGATTGACAGAACTTGGACGACAGATGCTTCCGATTCTGGACGCTCTTGCTGATTTTGGAAATTATTATAAATCAATTATTCAATAAAAATGTAATTTTGATTTACACATTAGAATAACAACTTCCGGTTTATATAACCGCTTTTAAGGCAACCTACGGGTTGTCTTTTTCTTTTGAAAAATTTGCGGATTTGTCTGGACTTTCGGAAAATGTTGTGGTATTGTTTGTGTTGCCCGAAAGGGAAAATATATAAATTGGAGGAGCAAATATGAAGTACAAAAGAATTATCAGTGCGGCAATGGCGGCAGCGTTAATCGGAACAAGCGGTGTGTTTGCGGCAGATGTTAAAGCCTCCGATAAGGCTGAAAACACAGGCATATACACCGAAATGTTCGATGATGAGAACTACACCGTCACACTTGACGCAAACGGCGGATTTATGGGGCAGGGATATGTCAACACAGCGGCAAGCGCCACATTCACAACCCGGAAAGGGCAGATTAAATTACCGTTGCCTTACAGGGATTCGGATTACGAGTTCGTGGGATGGTTCACAGAAGACGGCGAAAAGGTCAGCTCGGATAAAGTGTATCACTCAGACATGGCACTGACTGCAAAATGGCGGATAACGGGTACAAGAACACTTACATTTGCCACAGAGGACGGAAGCTACATAAGACCGGTTACGGCAGAGTACGGTTCGGTGATAAGGCTTACGGATTACATTCCAACAAGAGCAGGATATACATTCAGCGGTTGGTACACCGATCCGCAGACAAAGGAAAACAAGGTAACAAGTGTTGAGCTGACGGATGATGAAACCGTCTATGCAAAATGGACTCCGACTGTCAGGGCAGATTCCGGTTATATGCACAAAGATATCGTGTATATGACAGATGATGAAATAAGACTGAAAACAGAGACGGTGAAAAAACAGGCAGAAACACCGGAACTGCAAATGCTGAGATGGAACAGGGTTATACAACTGATAAGACAGATATATTCGGTATCGAAATAACAACAAAAGGGCGCATCGAAAGGTGCGTCCTTTAATATTTGAAGGAGGAACAATATGGGAAGCATGAGAATACCAACGCATGAGAAAGTAGAACGGCTGCGAGAACGATATCCCAAAGGTACGAGGGTAGTGTTAAACACTCCTTTTGACGATCCCTATGCAGAGCAAACCGCCGGAGACAGAGCAACGGTGGAATTGGTGGACGACTTGGGACAATTAGTGTGCCGATGGGATTGCGGAAGTTCACTTTCGTTAATTCCCGGCGAGGACGATTTCAGAAAACTGACCGAGGAAGAATTAAAAGAGGAACAGAATGAACAGACGCAGGATGACATGAATTTGAGTATGTGAGGTGAAAAAATGTCATTGAGAGATAAAGTGGTTGCGGAAATAGCAACCGTAAATTCCATAACAGGAGAATATATTTATACGGATTTGATTTTGCCTGCGACTGCAATGCAGATAGAAGACGCACTGCAAAAAGCACGGATCACAGACAGTTATGACGATATGACAGACATAAGTATCATAAACTGCCCGTATCTGCCGGAGCTTACAAACACAAGACTTGACGGAGTCAATATAAAGGAACTGAATCTGTTTGCAAAGCGGGTAACAATACTGTCGGAAAATGAGGTAATCGCATTAAACGGAATATTCCTAAATCAAAATGCACAGGGAAAATATGATGACGGGATATCGCTGAAAGACCTCATAAATCTTACATATGGCTTGCAGGCAGTTCCGGTGGCCAAAAATATATCAACAGATAAACAACTCGGAGAATTTGTAATTGACAATGACCTCAATGAAGAAATTGTAAAAATGGGTGATGGCGCGGTTGAAATACTTGACAGAGCAGCGGTCGGAAAGCAGCATCGAGAGGCTGAATGCGGCGAATTTGTTGCGGGCTGTTATGTGGCAACTGCGGTCTATCAGTTTCCGCAGGAATATACAGGAGCAACAGAGGAGCAGTTAAAGTTTGAGAATACAATTGTGTTTGCACTTGATGTTGCCGAGGCTCCGGTTAATGACAGTATGGAAAACGCTGAGTCTGCGGAAACAATATATCTGCCGATATCGAAAAGCAGGGCAAATGAAATAGCGAAGGCTCATGATGAAGTCTGTATAGAGGACTGCGTGTATTATGACTTTGAAAGTGCAATTAAAGAAATTGACGGTCAGATATTCGGTGATATGCAGGATTTTGATAAGCTTAATGATATAGCCGAAAGATATGTGTCATATTCGCAGTCGGACAGAGTAAAGTTCAAAGCTGTAATTGAGAGTGAAGAGCCTAAAAGTCTTGACGAAATAAGAGATATTGCGGAAAACCTGCATAGGTACAAACTTTCATATTATGCAGATTCGGCAGAAGCATTTGCAAAGGACTACCTTGCACACAATCTGCCGAAGGGTTTTGATATGAATTTCTTTAAGCAGACAAACCTTACTCAACTCGGAAAGGCACTTGCCGAAAGACTCGGTGCATCATTCACGGAATACGGAGTGATATCGGCAAGAGATAAGGTTCTGTATGACATAGTTCCGTGCGGTGATGAGCAAACGGAAAAGCAAACAGAGGAGATGGGAGGAATGCAGATGTGATTAACCGTGAAGAAATTGCGAAAAATGTTCAGCGGCTGTTGCAGGGATATGCCGATTCAAGCAACGACATTAAAATAACCGCAAGAACACCAAAGGAAGCCGATGTGTATATAGACGGCAAGCTGTTTAACACATATCTGACAGAGGAAAAGAGGTTCAAAAACAATATCGTCAAGCCGCAAAAGCTTGACGATATTTTCAAAATAACCGTTAATATTTCACGAGATGATTTGGCTGAAACAAAATCACAGTACGAAGGTGCGGAAATTCAGCTTCCGGCAACGGAAAATGAGATTAAAGACGCTTTCGAAAGAGCGAGAATAACCGGGGAGGAGCAGCCGTACACAATTAAAAACTGCAGACTGTACAGGCAAGACGCAGAAATTGATTTGGGCGCCGGGGCGGACTATATTGCAAAGCTTAACTACCTTGCGAAAGTTATGAGCAGATTCTCGGTATATGAACATAAACTGTTTCGTGGATACAGACAGAAAAAAAGTCTCTCGCTTACGGATATTGATGACCTTATAAATATATCATACAACCTGCATTGTTGCGAATTGGTTGACGGTGTGTGCGATGCCGAAACACTTGGCAGAATGTATGCCGATAACGGAATGCTTGAATGGCTGGAAAATGCAAATAAGGAAATATGGCGTTTCATTGATTACGAAGCAATCGGAGAAAACATTCGGGATACCGAAAAAGGAATTTTCACGGATGACGGGTATTTTACTTGCAATGAAAATGAATTTTCAAAGGTATATGACGGAGTTAAATTCCCCGAAATATTTGATGATGATAAATACATTTTCAAACTGTATATAGCGCCGAAAAAATCAGACGGCGAAAAGCCGGAAAGGTGGCTTACGCTCCCGGTTTCAAAGGAAGGTAAAGCCAACTTTTTAAGAGAACTCGGTGCAGACAGCTTTGACGACTGTGTTTTGCTTGCAGTGCAGAGCATGGAAGCCAATATCCCTATGTGCGTTAAAGATCTGTCGCAGCTCGGACTGTTAAATTCACTTGCACACAGAATGCGTGATATGGAAAAGTCGGGCGAGCTTGCTAAATTCAAAGCCGTGCTTGAAGGATTTGGGTGCGAAACTCTTGAATGTGCCACCGAATACGCAAACAGACTGCAGGACTTTATTTTGTATCCCGAAGCGTCCTCTGCAATAGAATACGCAAAGGAGATATACACCGAAACCTTTGGCAGAGTTATTCCGGAGGGCTTTGAAAAGCACTTTAATTTTGCGTCATATTCTGTTGAGCTTATGAAAACCGACAAGATCGCAGTAACCGAGTATGGTGTGATTAAGGATAAGGCGGCACAAAACGAACCGTTCTAACGGAAAGACGAGGAGGTGCGGACTGTGAATAAAGTAAACATAACGGATAAGGGCATTTTGGAGTATTACGGAAACAGAGTAGGGTTTGTAAAGAATGACACAGCTTATGTGGACGAAATGTTCAGAAAAAAAGATATCGAGGAATTTTTGGCGGGTGAAAACGGCTTGAATATCGAGTGGCGAAATGACATCTATGACAGACTTGTGCAGGGCAATGTTGAAGTTTCGGAAAGTCTGACGGTTAAAAGATGCCGTTTGTATCAGCTTAAAGCGGCGACCGATATCCGTATGCGCTTCATCGGGTATGACGAATTGAAAGACCGTGGTTTTGCCGAGCCGAACATTGACGATTACAGAGTTGTATATGACGGAAGTATGGGGACGGATAATCTGGAAGAAATATATGCAAAGTTTGACGCACAGGAAAAGCCGAAAGGCTTTGAGAAAAGCGGGATATACATATCCGATGTAATAGAGCTTTATGATGAGGAAACAAACGAGTTTTACTATGTCAACACGCAAGGTTTCCGAAGATTAAACGACTTCGCAAAGCCGAAATTTGAGGTGTGCAGACAGCAGACAAAGGAAATCGAGAATGTACCCGAAAAAGAGACGGAAAGAGCCGACAGGACGGTTTTTGAACCGAAAAAAGAACCCGAAACCATAGAGCCGACACAAGATGCCGAAGAAACATTTCAGGTCGAAACCTTCAGAATTACAATGTAGCATATATGCGTATGAGAGGAGGTGAACGCCGTGAAATTGGAGGCAAGAATATCGGCAATTATAGCCGATGAAAAGTTAAAGGCATACGCAAGCGTCTGCGTCAATGACTCCCTTTTGATTAAGGGAATCAAAATTATTGACGGAAAGCACGGGCGGTTTGTTGCGATGCCGTGCAGGAAAACAAAAAACGGAGAATTTAAGGACATAACCTTTCCGATAACCGCCGAACTGCGCAACGAAGTGGAACAGGCAGTCCTTGAAGCATACTCAAAGAAACTGGAGGAAATGTAATATGATGAAACTTATCTTGTCAAAAGAAAACTTTAAGAACAAACTGTGCGATAAAAGCGGTCAGGGGGCTTTGGACACAGCTGTGGTCGTGCTTATCAGCATAGTTTTGGGCGCACTCATCCTTGATCATCTTCTCATTACAGTTTAAGCAGTTGTATTCAATTACGCCCTCGCCGTCACAGGTTGCGTCGGTAACATTGTGTCCTTTATCCCAGCTATGACCGAGTGCATCTTTATAGTTATCCGTATATGACATATGGCAGGTTTCGCAGATATGTGTTGTGTATCCTCCGTCTGTACAAGTCGGATTCTTTACTATTTCCTTAAAATTATGCGGAGCATAAGGTGTTGTATTTGTGATATAGCTTTCGCCGCAAATATCACACGAATGCAGAATATATCCGGCATTGATACAAGTAGCGTTCACCACTGTATCGTGATAATGATGACCTGCGGTCGGTGTTGTCTTTTCGTTAAAATCGCCGCACTTTGTGCAGATTTCAAGCACCAAGCCGCCCTGTCTGCAAGTCGCCTCACGGATTGTCTGCGTCTTGTATGTATGCCCAGATGTCTGAACATAGTTTTTCTTTTCAAGACTTCCGCAAGTGTTGCACTGCCATCTCTCGTATCCCAATTCCGTGCAAGTCGGTTTCACGGTTTCGATGTATCTGTAATCATGCTCGTGAACAGGCTTCTGATTATCCGAATTGTTATTCTTGCTGTCATCAGCTAAAAGCCACACATAAGATACACCGTTCTCCGTCATATTTTCCGTGCCGTACTTATAATCAATCTCATAGTACACAGGATAGTATCCGGCTTTTGTGTAGTGCGGCGCCGATGTCATATTACACGAGCCTGCCGCTGTGCCGTAACGAATTTTCGTATGCACCTCTTTATCCGATAAATCCGAAACAGATATGGAATGTGAATCACCGTCTGCCATACCGTAATATGATGAAATTACAGCCTTTGCAGAAATATATTCCGTTGTCTTGTATCCGCAGTCTTCACATTCCTCCTGCAAGTAAAAACGGTTGTTGCCAACCTGTGCATCAATTGTACTTTCAAGATTATGTGACTCTTTTTTCTTTGATGCTTTTGCGTAGGTTCCTTTACAGAATTGACAATACTCACCCTTTTTTAATGTTGTCGTGTGCTGATGTTCGTCATACAACTCGTAAGTCGTATTATCAAAGTCGATAAAAAAGTTGTGGTCGCAGGAGTTCAAGCCGTAAACATTGTTGTTAAAGTTATATGCACCCGAACCGTCAACGGAGTTAATTGTGCCGCAAGTCTGACACACAGACTTTGTGTAATGATACCCCGTATAGCTTGCGTCCACGCCCGGAGTACCGCTGTCGGTGTTACCTTTTTTCTTGCCCTCAAGGTCATAACCGTCTGACCACTTAACACCGTGATTCATAGCCGTCTGTCCCGATTTAGTGTATTCGGGTACACGGTAGGTTAAAACGGTTGTGTCCTTATTGCATACCGGACACCACTGTGTTTCATAGGTTACGGTTGCATTCATATCAAGCTCATTTGTGCGGTTATTTGTTTTCAACCAATTATCCGCAGGATCTTCGTAATCGCTTTTCTGTGCCGCAAAGACATTCATTACAGGGAGTGTTCCCAAAATCATTACAACTGCAAGAACTGCCGATATTACTGATTTCATTTTTAAACTGTGTTTTGTTTTCATTATTTCTGATACCTCCATTTTAGTTTAAGTTTATACCACCGGTCTGTTCTTCCTCCGGTCCGGTATTTTGTAATTTTTCAAGTTTTTCTCTTGCCCAATCCGGCAAATTAAGATCGTTATATTTCTTAATAATCTTTTCCGCAAGAATATTTACTACTCCGGTATGTATTTGCGACAGATAGCCGTCTGCATACTCGCTCGTGTGAGATGTCATAAAGTCCTTTGCCCATTCTTTAACCTCCGGCGACCATCTTCCGTCGTGCTTTGACATTTTCACCGTGTTGGCAATAACGAACATCATTCGCTGCATACCAAATTCGCTTATACATTTATCAAGATACGTTCCGTCTTTATCTACAACATTATCTTTATATGCGTTTGCATAAAGTCCGGTTTGCGGATGCTGAATGAATTCCGTGCATCGTCTGTTCTCATCACGGCTTGCTCGGTATTCCTCAACATCGCCGTCATGCTCCGCTGTCCTGTATGAATAACGGTAAAATTCCACCGCCATAGCTGTTCACCTCACATATTCATTACCGGGGCTGCCTCGGTCTGTTCATTCTGATCCGCCTGCAATTCGGTATTGCTTTCGGCAGTTTTTTGTCCGTCTGAACGCTTTTGAGACTTTTTATTCCCTGCCTTTTTTGTTTCTTTCCCCTCTTCATGGTTCTGCTCCTCCTGCTGTGTTAATTTCTGTTCGTATGCTTCAAGCACCGCACTGTGGAGATTTTCTCTTCCCTCTTTTGTAATCGGGAAACAAATATCCTCATATTTGGCTCCTGCCTTACGGGAAGGCATTGACACAAACGGACCGTCATTGCCCTCAAAAATCCTCACACCTTTTACAACAAACTCGTCATTGATGGAAACCGAGGCAACTCCCTTTAAGCTTCCGGGTTTGTTAATAAGGTTCACGCTTGCTTTGTAATTCATAAATTCTACCCCTTTCTTTTATATAACTCATCATCCACTTCTTTTAACCTTTCAC
>NZ_JACRTE010000030.1 GCF_014385105.1 Qingrenia yutianensis
AATGTCCGCAGGTTTTTGCAATTTTGTCCATTGCATATAACAAAGATGTAATCAAGATTGCCCGTTCTCTGTCATTGATATTTTTCTTTTTATAGTTCTTTTCAATATCTTCTCTTATATATCCAATTTTAGCACAATCATCACGACTAAAATAAGTGTCCGCAAAATTATCAGTCATATAATTGTCCTTTAATTTCACCAAAGAGTTATAATGCACAACATAATCTATAATTGTCTGTTGATTATAAGTTTCACTCCCAAACCAAGCATAATTGCAAATATAATTGCTATACATCAAGTCGTTTGTTATGATGATTTTATCCGTAAATGCAGATGATACTGCTCCGGTACCGGCAAAAATATCAGCAATAGATTGTATATCTGAACATTCCTTATCCACGACTTTCGTTATAAACGGTAACAGCTTATATTTGTTCCCTAAATATCGCCTGTTATTTATAAGAGAAGTTTTATAGTTTTCTTTTTTTATAGCAACACTCATTTGTCGGCACCCCCTTTTTAGATATTCAGAAATAGCTCTGCAAGACTTACATCTAATCCAACAGCAATTTTTTCAAGGTTGACAATAGATATATTTCTTTTACCTAACTCAACGCTGGCAAAATATGTTCTGTCCATTCCAATTTTTGCTGCAAATTTTTCTTGGCTTAATCCTGTTTCTTTTCTTAGTTCCCGTATTCGATTGCCGATTTTTTCAGTAATCATTTCATACCCTCACTATTTTATCACTGATTATAACTATACATTATAAATTTTATCACAAAACCGCAAATAAGTCAACCGATTTTAAGCAACATTTATATTTTCTATAATACACACAAATGCCCCAATTGCTTTTTGTGCAATTAGGGCAAAATGTCTTTTATCATTGGCATCTCTGATACTGATATAACTTTCTATCACTATGTTTTGAAGCCTCAAGTTCCAACAGTTCCACCGTCTTTTGATGTTCCCGTATTGTTTCAATATCTTGAAAAATATTATTACACATACGCATATCTTTCCGAAATTTCTGTAATTCTGCATTGATTGTTTTGATTTCAGCCGTTGAATCGCTTTTACCATATAGCCTGCTTCGTTGAATTATCGATTCTGAAATTTTTAATTCTGTATTTTCCTTAAAGCTGCTCAGCTGATCTGTCGTTTCAATATCATTCTCAATCAAAAAATGAAACTGTTTTTGATAACGTTCAAATTTTATTAGCTCCTCACGCATATAAAATGATACTCTCTGCGGCGTTTCCTTTTTGCGTATTTTGCCGAACAGATATAGGTAATGATAATACAACGCCTTAAATCCGTGCAGCTTTATCGGCTCGTATTTTTTAAGCCAAGCGTTATAATCCGTTGCAGGCTTATCCAAAATCCGTATGCCGTTTCTTGCCGTTATAATCCGCTGTCTTATCGCTTCCTCGCTATAATTATCGCCAAGCGATTTAAGACGGATATATCTTTGGGAATAGGCAGGCTTTAATGCAATATACTTAACATCGCGCTTAACCTCATATCCACGCTGTTTTAATATTCTCCAAAAATCCTTATAAGCATATGAACACTTGATAATTTCATCGAGTTCATCTTTTATCTGTCCTCGTATGGTGGGATAGCCGTTTTTCTCCGCCATTACCTCCGCATAGTGCCTGCCCTTGCTTTTGGGATTTCTTATGACTGACAAATTGTTTTCCTCACAAAGCCTATCAGAAATCTTTTTCATAAGATTATAATTTTCTTGGTTGTCGTAATACTTTTTACCGTCTGCAAAAGATACAGAATTTATCACAAAATGATTGTGTAAATGTTGTCTGTTGAGATGCGTTGCTATCAAAACTTCAAATCTATCACCCCACATTTCTTTTGCAAATTCAACTCCAATTTTATGTGCAAGCTCCGGTGTTACTTCACCCGGCTTAAAACTCTGTATAGCGTGAAATGCAATAATTCCATCCGTTTTGCCGTAACGTAATTTTGTTTGCTGCATTTTATATGTAGCGGTATAGGGCGTAACATTAACGCCCGATACATATAATCGTTTTTCTGTTTTATACCCGTCTGCCGCATAAGCCATAACATTGTGCAATGCCTGCATTTCAGCTTTGTTATATTGGTTTTCGTCTGTTTTTTCGGGATTTGCTGCATAATTTATTAAACAGTCGAGTCTGCCTTTTATATTCCAAATCTTTGTTGTAGCCATTTTTCATCACCCAACCTCATCTTTTCGGGAACTGTAAAAATCTCATTTATTTTCAATATCACCTTATCCAACCGCTTAGCCTGCTCACTTAATTCCTTCATATCGGCACTTCCTATATTGGCAATACGATAAAGATTATTTCCAATTTCCATAAGTTCTGACATAATCTCATCATAGCCGTCCGGCGGTCGCTCTTTGGGTAAATATTGCTTTGCTATCATTCGCATAAATGCTGATTTCGTCATATTGCATTTTGTGATTGCTCGGTTTAAATTCTCATATTCTTCGTTGCTTAATCTTGAAGAAAATGTCCTTGTCCGCTTTCTCATCTCTGTCGCTCCTTTCAGCTTGGGGTGTTAGGGGTATCCCTTAAAATTGAATTTGTAATGCCAAATTCAGTGCTTGTTAAATCATTAAATATAAATCAACCTATGATTTATGACCTCCTCCGCACAAGCCTTTGCATTGTTCATATGCCCAACCCATTCCATTTGGTGTGTAGCCTTATCGGGTGCAGTTTTTTCCGCATTTTTGATAAAGCAATCCATAATTTTCTGTGCCTTGACATCAACATCGTGTAAATGCTTATGCAACTTACCGCTAATTATCAAAGCTGTATATTCACTTTTCTTGTATTCCTTTAGATACTGCCGCCTTGCCCTGCCATATCTGCCGATTTTATAATTGCCGTTAGGAGCTTCCAAATTTGGAAGATAATAATCTCCCACTTTTGTATATGTACCGCCGTTCTTTTCAAATAATGATTTCATTGTAATTCCTCCTCAAAATATATATGTTTGTCTGAATAGTCGCTCTATATATGCGTCATAGTCTATAAGCGTTCTGAAAATACAACCTGCAAGATATGCCGTTTCGGATTTTACATCTTTGGCAGCTCTGTAACATTCCATAGCTCTGTCCAAAATTTCCGGCATCATTTCATAAAGTAATTTGGACCGTATATCTTGATTTGTGTAGGTCACCCCGTTGACAGTTATATTAGGTTTGTTCCAAAGAAGCTCCATAGCTTTCCTTGCAAGTTGTTTTTCGGTTTCGGTTGAAAACTCCTTATCTCTTTCGGAATGAAAATAACATTCATCAAGATAATAAGTGAATTTTTCTGTTTCTAAATCCACAACCTCACCTTCTTGTTGTAGTGGTTTTTGATAAATGAGTATTGTTAAATGGTTATTGATATATTTATTTCCCGTCTTTATCGGATAGGCGGCGAGTGTTTAATACGGAGGGAGTGCCTCCGTATTATATAGGCAGTGGCTCTATATGGTATAGGTTACTTGTCTGATGATTCTTGTCATTTGCGGTTTTTCGATACCGCATTTCTTTTGTGATAAATCCTTTTTCTTCCAAAGAAGCCGTTACCTTTCTCACCTGTGATATGCTTATGTTGCAATCCGCTGCGATTTTAGCCGCTGACGGATAACAAGTTCCTGTCTTTCTATCGGCTTTCATCACAAGATACGCATACACAATAAACTCATACGCCGATAATCCGCATTTAAATATATCATTTTGCATTGTAAAGAATTTACCATTCACAAATACCCGCCTTTCTAATTTAAGTTATCGTTTTGAAGTCATCGGCTGATAACTTTTCGTTATCAGTCATAACCTCCTGCAATTGTTTCAGCAGTGCCTTGCACTCGCATAATGTTGCCGTTTCACTTTTGGCACATTCAAATGCTTCACGCAGCTTTTTTAATTCAAGAGCCAATCTGTCACTTTTGTATTTACCAACAGAAATTTCAATGCGTTGATACAGCAAAGATTTTATAAAATACTCGCCTTTGGGTAGTCCGCAAACTTTAATTCTTGCTTCAAGTGCAAGCCGTTCCTCCGGCGAAACCCGAAAGCTGATTGTTGTGTTGCGAAATCTGTTTTTATCAAGTCCGCTCATTTCAAATCCTCCCGATAAACTTTCTCTAACTTGTCCGACAACGCTCTTTGTTTATTCGGATAAATATGTGCGTAAACATTCATTGTTGTTTCCACTCGCTCGTGTCCCAAACGGTCAGCAACTTCAAGCGGTGTAATACCCATTTCAAAGAGAAGTGCGCAATGCGAATGCCGAATATCGTGGATTCTAATACGCTTTACACCGCTGTTTTTAATGCCTCGCTGCATTTCGTGTTCCATAAAATATTTGGTAACTTGAAATAATCTGTCGGTATCCTCCAAGCAATATATCGAATTCATATAATCCTTAAGGTCAGCAAGCAAAAAATCGGGAACAGTTATCGTCCGTTTGCTCTTGGGTGTTTTGGGCAGTGTTATTACATCTTTTCCGTCAATCCTCTGATATGATTTTGAAATGCTGATTGTCTTGTTTTCAAAATCTATATCAGCCGGAGTTAAAGCGAGTAATTCACCTAATCGCATACCTGTCCAAAACAGAGTCATAAATGCAGCATACGATTTCTGCTTGTCCATAATACTGTCAATGAATTTATAAAACTCATCTTTTGTCCAAAATTTCATCTCATCAGCCTTGTTTTTACCCATTCCACCGGCTTTGCGGCAAGGATTATTCTGCAAGTCATAATATCGAACTGCATAATTGAATACCGCCGTAAGCTGATTGTTAATTGTTCTGAGATATGTTTGTGAATAGCCTTGCGAAATCAACTCATTCTGCCATTTACGAATATCAGCAGCGGTTATACTATTCATCCGTTTGTTTGAGAAATACGGCAAGATTTTCAAATCTATTATGTACTTCTTATTTCTCATAGTATTCTCACGAAGCCGAGGAGTCATATCTTCATAATAGAGCTTCAAAAATTCTTGAAAATTCATATTAAAATCCGCTTACTGTGACGCAAGAAAATTTCTGACATACTCATCAGCCTCTCGTTTTGTAGCGAAACCACGTTTTGTTGTTTTTCTGCGAACACCCTGCCAATCTGTATATCTGAACTGAATCAGCCACTTTCCCGTTTTCTTGTCTTTTTGTGCCTTCATAAATCAAGCCTCCTTTGCATTATAACCAAACCATCGCTTTTCAAAGTACCCCTTCGGCACTTTCCCTGCGATTACAATAAAACCGTCTTTATCTAGCTCCTTGTTCAGCTTTCTTATAATTTTATAAGCATATCCCATAGATACACCCAACATATCTGAAAGCTCACGAGCCGTAATGTAAATTTTGTTATCCGCCATACAAATTACCTCCTCAATTTGTTGTTGCGGTGTCGCTACATTTATATTATAGCGCAGTCGCTACAACATGTCAAGGAGTAATTTTGAATTTTAATAGTTTTGTAACATTTGATGATTTTTGTTAAATGGTATGGACTTTTTTATTTTTATGTGCTATAATAATAGCGACTAAACTACAAAAGGAATGAAATATTATGACTATCGGTGAAAAAATAAAGTATTTCCGCACACGCATAGGCATAACCCAAGCAAAGTTAGCCGAGCTTTCGGGAATACACCCCGTGTCCATAAGAAAATATGAAACGAACAAAATGGTGCCGCAATCTCCGCAAATTGACAGAATAGCGGAGGCTCTCGGCATAAGCTCTTTTGCGATTGCAGGATTTGAAAATAATATAAGACTTGAAACAATAGGCGATTTTATGGGACTGCTCATTATGCTTATCAAAACTAAAATCGTTGTTGTTAATGGAGAAAGAGGTGCAGACGATATTTACAAGCCTGAAACTGTTTCTTTCGAAGTCAATCCGCTTATTTCTCAATTCTTTAATGCAAATATTTCTGAAAAAGAGTTTAACGCAAAGGATATTATGTATCACTTAAAAAGAAAAAATCTCCTGCAAGACCTCTTATCTTGGGAAAAAATAAATTACGGATATGAAAAATGTGCCGCCAAATACAGCGACACACCGGATAAAAATACGCAAGCTGCTTTAGAGCAATTAAAGAACGATAAAGAAGCAATCGAAATGGAACTCCAACGCTCCGGCATTTTGCTCGATACAAAAGATGGAATCAGCGTTAAAATCCCGCCGGATATTTTTAACTAACAGAACGGGGGTACTCAAATGTTATCTAATGTTAATAGATCTTTATTGTTATATTTATTGATTGGAATTATAATAATTGCTGTTTTAGTTATAGTTGGCGGAACTATACTAGCAATTATAAAAGCATACAGAAAAGGAGAACACAGCAAACGTAAATGTATATTTCTAACATTGTTATGCATCGCTATTGCCGCAACTTCGTGGATTTTTAATATGGGATGGATAAGATTCATCATGACTTTTATGCTCATTCCATTTATCCATGCAATAATTTTCTTTTTGATAAATTTTTTTACAGCAAGCTATATACATAAATCAAAAAAATTAAGAAACATCAACATTTTCTTTTGTTTTACATATTTATTATTTTACATATTATTGCCCGACGGAGGAGATGTCGGTGAAATGTATGTATTCTTTGGACTGATACATAGCAATTTATTTTCATCTATTTGCAATACGATATCTTCGTTAGCTGTGTTTGTACATATCGTACTTTTCATATTGCAAACTATCGAAATAGTAAAAACAAAAAAACTAATTGCAAACGAACAAAAAAATCAGACAATACAGAGCTGATACTCCTACGATACTAAACTTTTGTACTCAAAATGCACTCAAAAGGCAAAAAGAAACCCCGAAAACCCTGATTTTTCAAGGCTTTCGGGGATTTTAATTTTTATTCCCACTCGGTGCGTTATATTGTACTTTTTGCTTTGTCACCTGATTTTAAGCCGTTTTCATCGCCGTTTCTGCCTAAAATCTTTTAATTATTTTGTGTTCTGAGCTGTCTGTTATCAATTTGTTAGCACCTATATGTTAACATAATATTTGCAGGATTGCAAGAGGGCAGAGAAATAATTTTTTACAATAAATAATTATCAATTCCTTTTAATTCTTTTTTCCACCTTTTATTCCATGCCGAATTAAATTCTTTCTTATGTGTTTTGTGCGTATCCCATAAAAGATGATCTATTTTATCATGAAGTTGATACGAACCTAACTTGTCCATGTTTTCATCAATACATAGAAAAACTTTTATATTCTTACTGTCATCCAAAGTTGCTATTTCTGGAATACTCATCAAATACTCACTATATTCATTTTCGCTAAGCATGGGCCAAATAAACTTCATCATATCTGCCGTTTGCGGCAAACAAAATAATGGTTTAATCAATATTACATTATCAATTTGCTTATATAAACCCGTTTTAGCAATATCTTGTATAAACTCTTGTTTCTTTGACATTATATCGAACATACATTGTCTATGAATGTACATATCTAAATATTGTTCAACATTCAGCAAATTTTTATCATATATCAATTCTTGCTCATATAAACTTTTGCCGTCTTCCCAGATTTGATGGACAGAAAAAAGTGTGATATAATGAAATGGACGCAAACAAATTCAAAATCACAGGAGGAATTTTTATGTCAATCAAAAAAGGAACAATGCCACCT
>NZ_JACRTE010000031.1 GCF_014385105.1 Qingrenia yutianensis
TGTGCTTTTATGCTATATATGAGCTGAAGGATGAAATCCCGAAATATGGATTTCATCCTTCGAAAAACACTTAAATTATATTATCATTTTGGAGTTTACACAAAATCGGGGAAATACCCTAATCCAAATTCCTATAGTGTAACTATTAAAAAGGTAAACTCGGGTTTTAACTGCACAAATAACTGGTATCCTCAAGTTGGAACTTATGAAAGCTTCTTTAACGCAGTCTCTGTTTCAAACACAATTCCGGCACATCAAAGTGTTTGGATTGAGGATGAAAGTGTTTTGGCGAACGGACGCTTTGAGGCACTTATGAAGTATACCCTAACAGGTACTTTAGTTATGGCTGTATATTTGTGTAAAAACAAAAACAATATAGGAGATAACCCGTCATATCCGCCTATATCTAAAAACGAATATTCCGGAACAGCTTCAGCATTTTATATTTCCACAAGTAATACATTAGCGGCAACCGATTTGCTTGCTTCGTACTACAATTCCGCCTTTTATGGAATATCCAGTAAGAATTTTAGCGGCAACTCTACTGAATCAAATCCAATAACGTTACTGCAGGGAGGAACGGCGAGTGAAGATTCCTCTACTTACAATAATGTAGGAAATTATGGTTTGCAGTATGCTTTCTCCACTACGTTAAAAAATGATAAAACATCCGGAAGGGTTAAATTTAAAGGTTATGTCATTTCAAACCCCGAGGGCCATTGGGCCGGTATTTCGTCTGGCGGTGTTGCAAAAGCGATGTTTCTTGGAACAAACGGTGCAGGAAGCGGTGCAGGATATAATCGTTGGAATTTCTGCGAAACAAATGCAATCAATCCCGGAAAATCTATTACTTTAGATTATCAATATATGCACTTGGGCAGAGGATGTACCCCCGGTATTATCCAATGGGAAACCGTTGAAGTGTGATAATCCTAAAATGACAAATTAAATTTTCAAAATTTAAAAGGGCATGCCTCAAAAGGTGAAACTCACCAAATTGGGCAATGCCCTTTTCGTTGCAAATTTATAAATTAAGAGAAAACATATAATCAAAAATCCTCTGATACATTCTGTAAATTGTAATAATGGACTGTTCTTTTGTATATATGTCTTGAGCATTAAATAAATTATTTTCATCTCCGAACATAACACCTAAATTTTTCATCTCATACACATATGATTTTGCCCAGTATGAAATCTGATAATCATCAGAGAAGTTATCACCGTCAGCATTTAATTCTACGTCAAAAAGTGACGCAATTCTGCTTAAAATCGCCGCGGCCGTTTCACGTGTGATGTACGAATTGGGTTCAAATCTATTTTTCCCTGTACCATATATGACTTTTAATGCCGTTAAAAATCTAATCTCATCACTTGGATTATTAACATCTTCATATAAGACATTTTCAAATTCAGAGGTAAGATTTTTAAGTTGTATAATCTCTTTGACCACAGATTGAATTTCAGAAGAATTTACTGTATCGTATGTTTTTTCTTTATACAATACAACTATAAGTTGAGCGGCTAATTTGCAAAAATCCTCACGTGAAATTCCTTCTGTATAATTATAGGCAAGCTCATATGGCACAAGATTTTTTGTTGCTGCAATTTGCAAATCCGTTTCCGCCCATTTGCTTGCACCGGCAGTCGAAAAATAATTCGGTTCTGATTTAACAACAACCGGTCCGTCATAGTTATCCAACATTCTCGTTCTGTTGCAATATTTATTTGTTAATTCTTCAAACGCCTCTGCAATAACATTAACGCTATCTTCAGTGGGGTAATACCATAGATAATTGCATGCATATGTTACACCTGTATCTGCCGTTTTGTTTCCATAGGCTCCGTATTGAATACACGTTGGATATATTGTAAGCTTATTGTTATAATCCAAAGAGTATTTTTCACCCTTCCATAAGTTTACAAAAACATTATTTAATTTTTTATAGTTATCCCAATAAGGACCTATAACCGCTTTATACTCTGTATCCCGGCAAACAGAAAGAAATTTTTCTATATCTTCATTATCTATATCTGCACAAACGTTGTTTAATTCGCGCACATATTCTATTGTGGCTGATTTTATATCTTCGTTTGACTCAATACCTAAAATTTGATAAAAAGTTTTTGTCGGTGAAATTACAGAATTTTTTGTTTCCAAAGCAAATACATTTGAGCATAACAAAATAATAACAGTAATCACAGCCAGAAGGCTGACAGTTTTTTTCATAGCGTCACAATATCCCTTCTAGTATAAACTTTTAATAAATTTTTCAAACTCTTTTTTGTTACAATTACTGCTGACGTTATAAATTAAGTTTTCGTCGTTCCAAATGGCACTATACCATTTAATATCAGTATCTAACTGTTTATGTTCTGCAATATTTATAATTGTATTTTTAACGGTAAGTGTATATGTGTAACCTTCTTTTGTATCAACAGCTTCGCCTGAATATGTTGGGTCAGTCTTTAACTCTTGCGTTAACTTTATAATCTTATCTTGATTTTTATATACCATTATAACATGGTCATTTTCGTATAGTTTTACACTATCAAAAACATAGCCATCAGGCATATATTTAGGTTTCAATGTGGTATAACCTAAAGCTTTATCAGCATTATTGTATGCCTCATTTTCATCAGCATCATAATTGTAACTTCCGTCGTTTATGCCAAAAAACTGTATGGAATTCTCGGTAATTTGATGTATTATCTTAAAGACATAAACTCGTACAGCTCCTACACTAAAAGCTCCGCAAGATAAAATTAGGATAGCGGCAGCAATTACAATAAACTTGTGGAGTTTATGTTTCTTACTATTATTTGGCTTCTTGTCAAATCCGTCATCTAAATTTATTGTTGCATTAGTGCATTCTTTCATTATTTTATCATACATATCTGCAGGAGGCGATGGATATCCCATTTTCTTTATATCTTCGTCTGTTAATGGGGAAAGACTGTCAGTCATTTCCATTTCAACGCTCTTTTTAATAATGTCATCAAAAGTTTGTCTAATATTTTCACAATTTTCATTTCTCATTTTGACTTACCCCCGTCAAAGTAAAAGTCTTTAACCGATTTGCTGATTTTGTCATATAAGATTGTCTTGGCTTTACTCAACCTTGAATAAACGGTGTGCAACGGAATATGTAATTTTTCAGATATTTCCTTCGGCGAAAATTCCCAAAAATAATGTAGTACAATTACTTCGTAATGAACAGATTTTAATTGATGTATTACTTCCATTAATTCATTTGCTATTTCTTGTTTGATAACATTGTCAAGAGGTTGGTTTTCTAGTAAATCTTGACAGCTCTCAAATATATCTTCATCATCCAGCGTAATATTTATGTGTTCCTTGTAGGTAGTATCTTTTCTTATTGCATCAATTATGGTACTTTTAGTTACGAGCATTAACCATTTGCGAGCTGCATTCTCGTGTTGGAATTTTCCCATGCTTTTATAAAACTTTACGAACACATCTTGCATTACTTCTTCACGCTGTTGAGCATCAAAAATAGATTTGCATATCGTTATCCAGACATTATTACAATATTTATTATATATAAAATTAAAGTCCAATACTGTATTCTTTTGCTGTACATCAGTATTTGTTAGGCAAATAAGCAACATCAACACTCACAAGTTGTTTTGCAAAAAAATTATTGCTCAATATTATAATGTATCAATAAAATTCTTTGCTAAAATTATGTAATTTTTTACGAGGGTCATGCGGTTTTTAGCCATAGCAGGAATTATCCAAACAAGCTCAACTTTCATAGCGTCATTCACATGTCCCTGTGAACGTAGAATTTGTACTCAATGTTTAGAAACGCCCCACATATTAGCTATTTCGGCAACACTAAAAAATCTGTTGCATTGTTATTACTACAAATAATACACTTCTCCTCACTGTATATATTATATCCCTAACTGTGAATATTTTCAAGTAAAAAATTAAATTTGTCACAAATTCAGAGATAACCACAATTTTTGAATGTTAAACTTGCTTATAATAATGCCGTTTGATAAATCAAATTTTATTATATCACCATCAGTAATATTTAAAAAATCTCTTGTTTCATCATCTAAAACTATAATGTTTCTTTCTATTCGTAAAATTTTCTTGAATTTTGCAGAAAAATTTTTATTTAGGAAATTCTCCTGCCATTTCTCTAAAGACAAAGAATTTAAATGAAGTTCCAAACACTCACTGTCCTTATATAATAAAGCCTCCAAGGATATGGAGTCCTCTGTGTGGTTCCCAACACAATTGGGTAATACTATTTTATCATTATCCAACTGTGAAAAGAAAATATTATTTAAAGTTTTATTATGCATAATACTTTCAATTTCGCAATATATTTCGTTCATTGCGACAAAATCTCTTCTTTCAGTAGCTTCAATTAGTTCTAAAAAATATTGTCTTAAAATGGTAATTTTTCTCTTCATAGATATTTCCTTTCACACTATAAGTATAGGCTATTTTATTCATTCAACAATTTGACAAAAGGTACACATTTTGACAAAATATGTTTTTGGAGAATAATATACTAATTACTATCGAAAAATTGACTTTATGAGGGGAATATGATACAATATGCGTGGATATTTATACTATAAATATCGTTTTATGACATATGTAGGCAAAAAATAATCGCTATCAAAATGTGTACCTTTTGATAGCGATTTTTAATGTGTACTTATTCGTAATTCTCGTAATCTTCGATAAAATGTGGATATACTCATTTTGCTTTTTTTAGCCACATCATCAGCCGAGATCTTTCCTTGTTTCCACTGCTTTACAAGGAACTGAAAATTGGCGGGTGGCTTTATAACAGGTCGTCCGAACTCAACCCCACGAAGTTTAGCGGCCTTTATGCCCTCTTCCTGTCGCCTTTTTATGTTTTCACGTTCGTTTTGGGCTACAAAAGAAAGCACCTGTAAAACTATGTCCGCTATAAATGTTCCAAGTAAGTCTTTTGCAGTTCGTGTGTCTAAAAGCGGCATATCAATAACCACAATATCAACCTCCATTTCTTTTGTTAGTATTTGCCATTGTTTAAGTATTTCTTTATAATTTCGTCCCAGACGGTCTATGGACTTTACATATAATATATCTCCTTTTTCCAAAGTTTTAAGTAATTCAATGTATCGTGGCCGATTAAAGTTTTTACCTGATTGTTTATCGATATAAATGTTTCGTTTAGGGATTTTTAGCCGTTGCAGTTCAAGTAACTGCCTGTCCTCGTTTTGGTCCGTTGATGATACTCTTACATATCCAAATTTATCCATTTTAGCACCTCCAATACATATAGTTTAGGGACTCTTCGTATAAATTATCTCACAATATATAACATATCGAAAACACATTTTTTAATACATAATTTTGTAAAATTAAGATATGTGACGTATTTTTCACCTTTTAATTTTTAATAACAATTCGGTCTTGCTGCAAAACCGAAGCTACTGTTTGTTGTGATAACGACATTATTCCTGCCGCTCGAACAATGGATAACAAGAATGTTTCCGTCAGCGTCCTTTCCGGCAATGATTCCGATATGCGATAAATCACTGTAAAAGGCTAAATCTCCGGCTTGAGCGTTACTCCAAGATATTCGGCTGCACTTTGCGATTTGTCCTTGCGTTCCGTGTCCGATTTGCGAAGCATTAAATCCCGAATTGATAAAACTCCAAGTAACAAACCCCGAACAGTCAAGTCCGAAAGGTCTTTTTGTCCCGGTTGTTTTGCTACCTTCTGCCGATACTGTTTTCAGCTTACCCCATTCTGAGTCCCAGCCGATAGCGGAGGATTTACCGCCCCAAAAGTAATTTACCTTGCCTACAAGCGAGCAGGCAGCTTTTATAACTTTCTTTCGTTCTGTGGACAGAGTATCGGGCAAATTTTTCAAAATATCCTGTGCGGTTGCGTCTGATACCGCAAGCGACTGCGTTGCAGAAATCAACACCTCATCTTGTTCCAAAAGCGTATTTAACGCTTCCTGCTGCTTGCGTGTAAAATGATATTTTTCTATCATTTCCTCTTTTGTTTTCGCCGTAATTGTAATATACACGACCTTTTCATTGGTATCACCGTTTGCAACCGTTTCCGTCCGAGAGGTTATCTCGTGCATATCCCAAAATACATCTTTGAGCTTTTGTTTTTTATCCTCTGTGATGACAACAACATCTTCGACCGTATTATCTTCCACACCCGCTACCTTTGTTGCAAATATGGCGAGTACCAAGTCCCAATTTGCCTGTTCGCCGATAATTTCGCTGCGGTCGGCGGCTGCGGCATTTTCTATATCATCGAGCTTGTTTGAAAGTTCCATATTACATTCTGCAACGATAGCTGAAATGGGAATACTGTCATTATCCGCTGCTTCATCTGAAATAAATATACCGAAAGGACTTGCGGCTATCGCCGCAACCACGATTACAACAATTAGAGCGACCAACAATACCGCCCAACCGCCGAGTGCGGCAAGTGCTGAAATAACGGCTTTGGTTGCTGCTACTACCATTTGAGCGACTTTAACTGTAATTTTAACAGCCGCTTTTGCGGTTGCCTTTGCAACCTGTGACGCCTTTTGAGCCGCTTGCTTTGCCTGTTTTGCGGCTTGTTTAGCCGCTTTTTTCGTGATTTCTTTCTGCGTCTTTACCGCCCGTTTTGCCGTTTTAACGGTCTTTTTCTTTGCAGCTTTGCCGACATAGGAATTGCCTGTTTTTACGGCTTTATTTGTGCCTTTCAAAAAGCTGTCTTTTGTCTTAAACGCCTTTTTTGTCCCGGTCGATACATTTCGGGTAACGGTATGAGTATTTTGCTTCGGCATTATTTTTGCTTTCTCCGGTGTTCTTATGAGGTCGGATGGAGCTTTGCCGTGCGAGCGTATGTAGCTTTCCTTTGTTTTCGGCATAGATTTTGAGGAAAAAGCGGTGTTAGATATGCTTCGTTGTGTTTCAGATGCTGAAATTTCTGTTTTCGGCAAGTTTTCGTTATGTATAGGCATATCCGAAGTATGATTTTGCCGAGCTGTCTTTTCAGCTTCAGCTTTTGTTTTCAGTTTCTCCGAAACATATTTTTTTCGTGCGTCCTTTATGGATTGCTCTTTGGTTTTTGAAGTGGGAGCAGAGGAAACTGCGGTATTTTCTCTTGTTTTCGGTGCAATTTCGGTCGCTTTTTGCTTGATACCGCCCTTAACTTTGGCGTTTTTATGCTGTTTTATGTAATTAGCCTTTGTTTTAACAGTTTCTGTCGCTTTCTCCGACATATCCGCTTTCTGCGATTTCATATATGCTTCTTTGGTCTTAACCTGTGCGGCAGGGGTGTTTGCCGTCTTCCCAGATTTGATGGACAGAAAAAAGTGTGATATAATGAAATGGACGCAAACAAATTCAAAATCACAGGAGGAATTTTTATGTCAATCAAAAAAGGAACAATGCCACCT
>NZ_JACRTE010000032.1 GCF_014385105.1 Qingrenia yutianensis
AATATCTTTTTCACATCTTCTCTTTTCATTTTTGCTCCTTTCTCGCCTTTCAGTTTGTTGTCGCAGTCCTTTCTGCTCGGCTTGATAGTTTCTCGTCATTCCGGACAAATTTTAGGTATAAAAAAAGCGCCTGCAAATTTAATGCAAACGCTTTGATTATCATATTAAATTTTAACATACAAAAAGGGACTGCATATGCAATCCCTTATGTGTTAGGTTATTCGGCAGGCGTCCAATTCTCCTGCATCTCTCGGGGTTTCCCCTTGTCAAGCCATCGGCGTGTGGACGTGGACGTATTCTTCCACCTCGAATAACCCATCATTATTGTATACATAGTATATCACAATTATTCTGATTTGTAAAGATTTTTTTTATTTTTTATTAACCTTCTCCACTCTTTTTCGTCAATTTTCATAAATGTTATTATTGAATTTTTAAAATTCTCATCATCTTCAGATGTAACCAATCTCAAAACTGTCTTAAATTGTTTATCGTCCTCTATGAATGATTTTAAAATCAACGCTGTATGTGACTTGTTAGATTCAATGATATACTCCGGTTGTTCCACAATCTGCCTCATATATCCACAATATTTTTCAAAGTCATCAGGGTGGTGCGCCTTTATATGTGCTATACGTTCATCTGTTATGATAACCTCATCTGTCCGTATATTCTTCGTCACACAACTATATATTTCTCTGTTTATTTTTCCAATATAATGCACTCCGTTTGCTCCTGATTGTGTATTTACGACTTTTATTGTATCACTTTTTCTGTTTTCTGTCAACAACTTGGCATTACCGTTTGTCAACGATTTGCCCTTGTACGTCCTCATTCTCTCGGTGCGCTTTGTCAAGCCCAGTTTATCGCATAAATCGTCATATTTTGCACGGTATGCGTCAATTTCCTTTTTGCGCATATTAGCCTCGGCAATGTTTCCGCTTTCTCTAAACATATCAGCTTGCGTCTGCTTGGTCCTTACCGCCCTTTCAAAGCGCCTTTGCGTCTGTTTCCATTCATAAAGCGTCTTTTTTCTGCCGTCATATTCTATAAGCTCGGTGCTTTGCCTTTGTATTTCGTCAAGCTCCTTTTTTGAATACCTCGGCTGCGACACCCCTAAAATAACGTCGTCTTTAAAGTGCAGACAACCGTAATCGCCCAGCGCGTTCAAAGCCTCTTTGCCGTCCTCGTATGTTATGCCGTCAACAGTAACCCTGCCGTTATATGAATACATTTTCCCCTGCATAAATAAGTGCGACGGTCTGCACCCTGCGTGCGCATCAACTTCAAATCCGTCACACCCGAGAATCTTGCCCACATATTCATCATATGCCTGCGCCGACTGTTTTGCACCGTAGAGTAAATTTTGACGAATCATAGCCGAAAGCGAACGGTTGACACCGCTGCCGTATGTAACCTTTACACCGCTTCCGCCAAGCTCCTCAACAGTCTTTTTCATAGCAGAGTTAAAATCCGCCGTACCGCTCGAAACCGCCGTAACCGCGCTTGATATTGCCTGTTCATATGCGCCCTTTAAAGGTGTGTGACCTATAACGTTGCCGAATGCGTCGTATTTGTCAAAGCCGAGTGCCTTTGTGCGTGATAAGTTAATCATCTCGCCTGCGGTCTGCTCCGCCCAGTTTGTCACAAGAGCTTTTGCAAATTCGTTTTCTTCAAACGGCACAAACGGAATGTTTCTAAAATCATAAAGCGGTTTATATGTGTTAACGCCGTCCGTAATGGTTTTCTCATAAACCTTTTCAACGTCCGCAATATTCATTTCTGTAATTTCGGCAAGCTTTTTTGTAATTTTCTTCATATCGCCTGTTATATCAGCCATATTTTTAAGTGTTTGTGCGTCGTATGCCGAAAGCGAGCCGATTTCCTTAATGCGTCTTGCTATTGTTTTAAGTGTGAAATCGTTAAATTCTTCAAGACGTTCATATATCACACCTGCATATTTATCAAGCTTGTCTTTATCAATTCTCGGCATTTTTTCACCTACTGACCGAGCATATCCTCAATGCTTCTGTTTGTTTTCTGCTCTTTTTCGCCGTTAATTTCGGCTTTCTTTTCCTCAACCTTTTTGTCGTCAAACGTCGGGTTCCAGTATTTTATAAGGTCGGCCTGCGATATTCCGCCTTTGTCATACAAAAGAATATTGTTCGAGAGCGTCTGTTGTTCGTCCTCATATATGTCTTTCCACGTTTCGTCATATGTATAGAGGTCGGAACGCACACCGTAATACAATGCGTCGGCTTTAAGAGTTTCCTCGTTGCCCGTTCTTATCGCCTGCTTAATTCTGTCGGCAAGGCTTAAATTATCAATATTATTCGATTTGATTTCGTATGCCGTGGCATTGTTTCCGCTTTTTTCGCAGGTTATAAGCTCACTGACACCCATTAAGTTTTGGTAATGTTCAAGCGCCTTTACAAGATGATTGTACAGTTCACTCCCTCTAAATTCGGGCGAAAATTCAACTGCAAGCTGTTGTGAACCGTTTGCGCTCATTGTCGGCTGCATAAGATAAATATATTCATCAAGTTTGTATGCGTGTTTTGCTTTGCCGTTTTCGTCAAAATCTTTCGCAATGGAGCGGTCTGCAAAAATCCGCCTTTCACCGCTTTCGAATTCGTGTTTTATCTGTTTGAGTATGGTCTGTATTTCCCTTTCAATTTTTCCGCACCCGTTGTTAAGCGGTTTCCCGTATACCGAACCGTCAAGGCACATAACCGGGGATTTGTACCGTCCAAAGCCTATATTGTCAGCGTTTTTGATAACCTTTATCTTTCTTCTCCTTATTCCCTCGTCATCAATGCCGTATAAAAAACTTTCCCATTCGGGAACATCAACATTTAATTCGTGCGCCTGTTCATCACCTATAAAAAACCTTATTGTAAGCGTTCCGTCTGCGTCAAGCGTATGCTGACGGCATAAAAGATAAACTTTTCCGTTTCTTTTGGTTGCCGACCATATCATATAAGCGTCTTTTATATCGTCGCCGACCGCCGAAGTAATGCAAAGTCTGTCACCCGAAATATACTCGTGCAAACCGTTCCTTTTGTCAATCAGCACCGCCCAGCATTCGGATATATTTTGTTTTGTATCACTTCCGCCCAGCATATAACCGCCGATTTTGTAACAGTTTTTCTGTAAATCCTTTACCGCTTTTTTTAACGGATCCGCAACCGCACTTTCTGAAACAACATCAAACGAACATTCCATAAATACGCGGTTCAGCACTTTTATAAGTATCATCTTAAAAAAGTTTACAACAGTGTCATCCTCTGCGGTCATTTCACCGTTGCTTTTGCCTTTGTTGAGCCACTCGTTTATTTTTCCGTTCAGTTTTATAAGTAAATTTGTAAAATAACTTTTTATTGCGTCTTTCAAATCATCACCGCCCTGTTTAAATATAACCAATCGTCCGCCAACGCGTACCACATACTGTCAAGTGTGTCTATTTGCATACTTCCGTCATCGAGTATAATCGCCTTATCCGACTTTTTGTCAAATACCGCATTTGACAGTTCGTCGGCAAGGTCATCGCATTCACCCTTTACCAAGAAAAATTTGCCTGAAGCCATAAGCTTTGATAAAAGCAATGGTCTGTCGGCAAGAGGCATATTGTTTTTTATGCACGCGGCATTATTAAACATATACCGCCAGTCGTTGAGTGAATTGATTATTGTATAATAACTGTCGTCAATAAAACATTTTTCAACATAGACATTAAAGTCTTTTTCAACGCCCGTTATAAATTCCTTTGCCTTATTGTCCACATCCTGCGGTCTTAAATCCACCGCTTGTATTTTTTTGCTTCTGATGCCGTATATCTTGCCGTCAGCACCTTGCGCAAATGCCGAAAGCGCATATGCAGATTTATTTCCGCCAAGGTCGTATCCCGCTTTTACCCAGTTAAATTTTTTCGGAAGTTTATCGGCGCTAATCATATATTTTTCGGGATTTCCCGCAAATTCGGGAAAAACAATTCCCTCCGCCGCAACCCAACGCCCCAAAATATAACGCTCATAAAATACACCTGTGTAAAGTGTTTCGGCACGGTTTATCTCTTCATCACCAAGTATGGGATTATCGCGCATTAAAAAATGTATATGCGTTTTCGGCTTTTTCGGATTTGTCAGCCAATCTTTATAAAACCAGTGGTTCGGTCCTTCCGGGTTGCAGTTAAACCAGATTTTCGCATTTTTAAACGACAACGTTCGCGCTATTGCCTGATCGACAAACGATTGAGGCATAAGCGCAACCTCATCAAATAAAACGCCTGCAAGCGTGATACCCTGTATAAGCGCATAGCTGCTCTCATCTTTACCGCCGAAAAAGTAAAAATAATTTTGTTTTTTACCGCACTTTATTGTCAACATACGTGTTGAAACTTTGTATTTAAGCGTAAAGGGAAGCCCCTCAATCTGCTCAAACGGTCTGAGTATATTGCGTTCGGCATTGCTCACCGTTTTACCGCAAATTGCAAAATTTGTCCTGTCAAATTTCGACATTGCCCAAAGTGCAAAAGCCAGGGTCATCACAACTGTTTTTCCGCTTCTTACCGCACCGTCGCAAATAAGATTTTCAGAATCGGAATATGCAAATTTTAGTATTTCGCCCTGTTTTTTTGAAAATTCATCAATCTGCATTTTCAACCGCCTTTTCTATAGCGTCCAAAAGTTTCTTCTGCTTTTCACCCGTTTCGCTCGTTTCTTCGGTCTGCTCGCCGATAAGCTCGCAAAGCTTTTTAAGCTCGTCCAAATTCGCCTTATAAGCAGTGTTTATAAGTGCAAGGTATGCTATAAGTTCTTTTATGCTTTTATCGTTTTTAATGCCGAAATCGCGCGCCAGCTTGGCAAAAACTTTACTGTCTTTAACCTCACCGTCAAGAAAATCGCAAAGTATTTTTTGAGTGGTCTTGCGCTCCTTTTGTACTTCCTGTGACTTTTTACCGCCCTTGCGTCCCTTTTCGGACGCGTCCGCACCGCTCTTAAACTGCGTCTTTTTTCCCTTTTTTAAGTTTTCTGTATATTCATTCGCCATTCATCTCACTTCACTTTTTATAGCAACAAAAAAGACGTCCCTCCAGGAACGTCTTGACCTTCTTTATTCATTTTACATTATATCACAGGACTATAGTGGCTTTTAATGGCTTATTTAAAAAAATTGCGAAAAAAATAAAAAAAAAGTCAATCGGCAAAATTTTCATATATGCACTGATTGACCCTCTAATGGAAATGTTGCTTATCATCATTAGAAAATGATTGAATAAGCCAGGTGTACCTTTATTTTACTTTCTTTTATGCTTTTCGTGCAATGAGGAATTAAATATCTAATTTTTCACCGCTTGTCCACCGTTTAAACGACTTTTCGCAGGTATTCAATGCTTTTTTATGCACTCTGTATATCCAGCGCAAATCATATCCCATACCCTCGGCAATTTGCTCCCACGTTTTAAACTGAACATACCGCATAATAAGAAGTGTCCTGTATGTATTGTTGTCTATTAAAGTTATAACGGTCATAATTTCCGATTTTATACGGTATAGTTCATCAATGCGTCTGTCAATAAGCTTACTGTAATCGGCATATTTTATAAACCGTGCCTCACTGCCGTTTCCGGTTGTCGCCGACACCTTTTCATTGTCGCTCGGCGGTGCGCTAACCTTGCACGCTAAAGCAAAAGCTTCCTCGCGCTCCGATAACAGCGCATTTATTTCTCTGTCGATTTTATACCCCCTGGAAAGCCACTCCTTTACCGTCATATTATTCCCCCTTTAAAACGTAACCGTAATATTAAGTACCGCCGCCGCAATCCAATATATAAACTTTTTAATATCACCGCTCGCCAAATATACAACTCCTGTGCACAAATCAAGCCCGATAAGAACAAGCGGAAATATGTACTTGTATTTGTTCATAGCACAACTCCTTATATCGCAATAGATGCACAGTTGTTTAAATCTCTTATGTACGCGCAAACCTTGTATTTTCCGAGGTCGATAAGTACAAACGTCGGATAAACTTCCGCAACCGTGCCCGTCACAATTCTGCTTTTTTTCGCCGTGTCGGTGTATTTTGTTTCAATGACGTTCATCTTGATTTTTGCGCCGATTTTAATTCTATTTTGCATATTGTTCAACTCCTCAATTCCTCAACATAGCACCAAGACTGCGGCGGTCTTTTCAATCGCTGGCACACACAATCTCTTTTTTCTATGCACCAAGTACAATCTGTAAATGGGGGCTTATCGCAAGCCTTATAAAATTCGTCGATTTCGTTTGGCTCTTGATATATTACAAGGTTGGAAATGTGCCAGCCGTAAAATTCTGTTATGCCCGCTCCGACGTACTTTCGCATTTCTTCCCACGATACGCAGGATTGTTTACGTAGCCAATTTTCTTCGTATTTTTCATCCTCGTTGGTTGCCACTGTTTCGTATTCATTCTCGCCATATTCGTAATAGCGTTCACCATCTTTTATGATTGTCTGTATTCGCTCATAGGTTTCATCATCCCAAAACTCACCTTCAAATTCTGTTATTTTATCACATACAAACTCGCCGATAACTTTACCATGTAATGGTAATTTTTTTGATTTGTCTTTTGTGCAGTAAATATAACACTTGAACGGTGTATCTATCCTCGGCTTTGTTTTCCGCACTTCAATGGTCTTTTGTCCAGTTACAATAAGTACGCAGTATTTTGGTTTAATGCTTATTAAAACGCTTTTCATTTATTTTCCTCCGTCATTTTTTTTACAAGGTTGTCAATATGGTAAACATCCACAACACACCGTCCTGCGCTTAAATAAAATCGTTTCTTCAACTGCTCTGCAAACTCTTTTATTGCTTCGGATTTTGCCTGTTGCAATTTTTGCAACAACCTTTCTATTTCCACATCTTTCGCGGTAATTGACCTTTCGAGAGCACAAATATACTTTTGGTCAGCTTTACTTACGGCATTAACTGACTCTTGAACCCTATCATTAAGCACTCTTTCATCTTCGGCGTGTTTTTCTTTTAATTCTTCAATCTCTGCCTTTTGGCGGTTAGCGAGAGATAAGACATCATCACATACAGCTCGCTCAATTAAAGATAACTTATTATTTTGATTTTTTAATATTTCCTCAAATGCCTTTATAATCTGTTCATCTGTCATAATGTATCACTCCTATTCTCGTTTGTAAGTAATGGTTTTTCCGTTTTCAAACTCAATATTTATCCGCACAGGATATCCCACCACATCCATTCCATAAGGCAGATAAACAGTCTTTTTAATGTTTAGTTTTACTTTGTGATTTTTCTCGCAACGCTCACAATCGATTTTTTTCATATAATCAGTTTGACAGTATTCGCATTGATATTTTGATAATTCTTTCATTTTGTATCACTCCTCATTTTCCACTTTCATTCACAAATATTCCGTTCCAAATATCTTCAAATT